>NZ_JBIQHY010000214.1:0-4083 GCF_044508335.1 Actinomadura sp. | reverse complement strand
CACTTTGCAGTCCGGAAACGCCGATCTGACCGGCGTTGAGTCCCGTATTAAGGATGCGGGCTGCGGCTGAACATGTGTTACAAATAAGCGCACACGTCTTTAGTCTGCGGGCACAACCTTGTGCTACTCGGGATCGAGGACGAGTGCGGGTGACAGCAGCACTCGGCCGCCCTGCAGAGGACGGGAGCGGGCATGGCGGCGATGCTGCGACCAGCGCCATACCCGTATGGGTGCAACACAGCAGTCCTTTGCCTGCTTCTTTCCAGCGGCCCGCACTCCCATCGTCGGGCAGCAGGACGAGACCAGCACTCCCTGACGCAGGGGCCGTTTCCAGGCCCGGCGGGAGATGTCAGGAACGGACCGTGACCCGGCGGATGAGGTGCACGTCGGTGAGCGGTCCTGTAGACGAGGCGAACCCGAACCTGACGGTGTCCGGGATGGGCTCGGGGGCGGGGAAGCGTAGAACCTGGCGGAAGCCCCCTCCGTCCTGGAAATCGACGTCGACCGTCACGACCGGGTCCGGCTCGCGCGCTATGGCGACACGGACGATCCGCTTGACCGGTTCCAGCAGGGCCTCGGCCCGCGTCGGCGCGACACCGGCGGGCATGGCCGCCAACTCGCCGTGGAGTCGGCCCGGTAGCGTCGACCGCCAGGTTCCGGTGGACGTCTTCTCGCCCATCGTGGCGGCGAGGACGCAGTATCCTTCGGCGCCGTTCCCTGGACCGCGGGCGGTCACGACGTTGGGCCCGGGAGGAGGCGGTTGAAACGACGTGCCCGCCGGGGAACGCCGCCGGCAGCCGTTCCCGCGCCTTTCTCCGTCCCCGACGTAGTCGCCCAGCACGTCGAGTCCGATGCCGAGGTAACCGCCTGCGACACCGGGAACGAAGTCGGCGCCCGGGCTGTCGTCCGGCAGTCTCTGGGCGTAGCCGAGGCTTCCGCCGAAAGCGCCCGGAGTGGTGAGCCGCTCGGCGCCGTCGGTGAGGAAGAAGGAGATCCCGTCGGCGGGCGTCCGCGTGGTGCTGCCGTACTGCCACTGCTCGAACGTCACCTCAAGACCGTCCTGCACCGGGACCGGCGAGTCGAAGAGCACGGCGCCGGTCTCTTCGAAGTGGGCATCGGTGAGCTGCAGATAGCCGTGCGGCGCCGCACCCACCGGCGGGACGGGGCCGGCCGGGTCCGGATGGCAGCCGCCGAGCGGATGGTTCGCGGCTTCCTCGACCTTCCCGCCTCGTGGAGCACCCGTCAGGCAGGCGGCCCCGTACCCGACGAAGCGGGTGTCCGCGGTGGCCCCGGTGAACGCCTCGTCGACCAGCACCGCGTCACGTCGCTCGTCTGCCGCCGGAGAACGTCCGGCCGCCGTGAGCGCCGCGACCATTCCGATCGCCGCGATGGCACGAAGCACCCCATGGCCCATGTTGTCGACCTTCCCCGCTGTTCGAAAAGTCTCCTCCCGCCGCATTCATCAGAACATGAGGTCACGGCCGGCCCGCCGGATTTCCTCGATCATGTCGATATTGCCGCTAGATCATTACCAGAAAGCGTGTCATCTTTTCGAACGGCCACGCGATCGCCATAACACCGTCATCGTCGATCACCTTCCGGAACACTCGGCGGAGAACCTCCGCCACGGCATGGCTCCACGGCTCTGCTCACAGGCTGTCCGGGATCATGACGTTCCGCCCGGTTTCAGCTTCTTCCGCCGGTGCGTTAATTCGAGCCGGACTCTGCCTGGCTCAGATCTACGACGCAGAACCGGTTTCCGTCCGGGTCTGCGAGGACGACGAAGTCCGGATCCGGTGGGTAGAGGTCCCAGTCGACTCGGCTCGCTCCAAGGCCGATCAGACGCGCGACCTCGGATTCCTGCTCCTCTGTGGTGTCCACGAACAGGTCGAGGTGCAGACGGGGATGGGGCTCGACCGGCGACTCGCTGTGCATGAGACCCAATGCCGGGCCGGACCCGTCTGCGTGCTCCAGCGTCCTCCAGCGCGGGCTTTCCTTCTCCGATACGGAAACAAGGTCCAGCGCCGCCGTCCAGAAGGCCGCGGCGCGGGGGATGTCGGTCACGCCGATCACAGGGAATCCGAGTCTGAGCACGGAACCGAGTCTAGAGACCCGAGAGCCACCCCATCGCAACCGTCACCGAGCACATGCTCATGCCGCTTGTGCGTTGCTCCCGGTGGTGGGCGATGGATGCGATCATGGTCGTGAGGAGGTGCCGTGAAATCAGGCGGAGCCAGTCGGACGGCGGTCTTCGTGTGCCAGGGGCGTGCGGTGGCGGATGGCCGGTGGGCCGTGGGCCGGTTCAGCGATCCGGTGGCCAGGCAGTTGCTTCGGCCCGAGGAGTTGAAGCCGGTGGACGCGGCACGGGCAGACGCCGCCCCTGGCCCGGATGGCGGCCGGGAGCGGTGGGCGGTGGAATCCGTCCGGGCCTGCGCCGAAATCGTGGTGCCCCGCACCGTGATGATCGACGACACGGTGACCAGCGCCGTTACCGATGGGGACTGCAAGCAGGTCGTCCTGCTCGGCGCCGGGCTGGACACCAGGCCATGGCGCCTGCCGGCCCTGGAGACGGCGACGGTGTTCTGCGTGGACCACCCCGCCACCCAGGCCGACGCGCAAGCCCGTGCCTCGGAGCTCAGCCCCGTGACCCGGCACCTGGTGTTCGCCGCGGTCGACCTGACCACCCAGCCGCTGGATGCCGCCCTTGAGTCCGCCGGGCATGATCGGACGGCACCGACAGTCTGGCTCTGGGAGGGAGTCGTGCCCTACCTGCGCAAGGCCGACGTGGCGACGGCTGCGACCGCGCTGGCGCGCCGGTCGGCCGAAGGCAGCGTCCTGGTGGTGAACTACCAGACCCCTTCCCTGACGGCCGGCCTCGGCCGGGGCTTGGCCAATCTCGTCGCCCGCATCGGGCGCATCGAGACCCCCACCGCGGACGAACCGTGGCGCTCGGCGTGGACGCCCGCCGGGATGGCCGAACTCTTGGCCGCGCGGGGCTTCGCCGTTGAGCAGGACGCCGACCTGCTGCAACTCGCCCACGACCTCGGCTCACCCGCCAAGCACAGTCGATCCCTACGCAACGGGCGTGTTGCCGTCGCCCGTTTCACCGGCGCCGCTCCCGCAAGCAGCTGACCGTCCCCATACTGGCGGCCCCGGCGCCCGGCCACTCGGCCCAAGAAACAGACCCTCAACGGCCAAGTGGTTTCCGGCTGCTTGGCGCCCGTTAGGACCCTGGATCCTGGTCTGGTGCTCTGCAGAGCCTTGCGTAGCGTCCTGGTGTCATGCCGAACGCTGCCTTGAACATCCTGGTGAAGTGGGCCTGGTCAGCGAAGCCGACTGCGAAAGCCGTCTCCGCCAGGGGCCTGCCCATGCGCAGTTTCTCGCGGGCGAGGTCGAGACGGCGCATGACCGAGTATCGGTAGGGACTGGTGCCGTATAGGGCACGGAACTGGCGTGCGAACTGATAGCGGTCAAGGCCGGTCACCGCCTCCAGCTCGCTTGAGCGCACGATTGCCGGACGACTGTCCATGAACTCTCGGCCGCGTTCGAGGGCGGGCAGGTCGACACGGCCGGGCCGGTCAGGAACGCGGGTGCCTGCGCTGCACCGGAGCAGGCCCTCGGCGATCTCCAAGACCAGAGCATCGAGCGCCAATGGCTCGGCCGTCGAGTCGAACGCCGCCCGTATCGTGCGCGCGAGGACCGGGTCGTCGGCCACGGGGGCCGCGAAGGGCAAGGAAGTCGGTCGTCCTGTGATGGCCGGCAGGGCGTCCGCGATTCGGGCCGGTGCGACGTAGATCTGCGCGTAGCCGAGGAGGTCCGGCCCGTCGGCCCAGCCGTCGTGCGGCTCATCGGGATGCAGCACGAAGACCTGTCCCGGGGCGCTGCGCCGCACGGCGCCCCGGTAGTGGAACGCCTGCGCCCCCGTTTCGGTGACTCCGACGGCGTACACGTCGTGCCGGTGCCGGCTGTACGGGTGGCCGCGCAACCCCGCCCGGAACAGCTCCACGCCATCGACGGGTCCGCTGGTCTCCACCCACTCGCCGGCATCACACGAACCTTCAAGACCGCTGGGAGGCGGTCCGG
>NZ_JBIQHY010000213.1:1911-4093 GCF_044508335.1 Actinomadura sp. | reverse complement strand
CCGGACTGGAGCGGGTAGAGGTCGACGCCGACGCGGCCCATGGTGATGACGTCGAACGTTGTCATGCGGCGATCCCGGCGAGGAAGTCGACGCAGGCGCGCACATCGGCGAGGGGTCCGCCGCCGGGCGCGGGCTCCGCGTCGATGATCATGTCCTGCTCCAGGACGTACCAGCCGTCGTAGCCGGCGCCCTCCAGGGAGCGGATGATCCCGGCGATGTCGATGTCGCCCGCGCCGAGCGGGCGGTAGATGCCGTCCCGGACGGCGCCGGTGTACGGGGTCGCGCCGGACTGGACGGCCTCGGCGAGCGACGCGTCCACGTCCTTGAGGTGGACGTGCGCGATCCGGTCGGGGACGCGTGCGGCGAGGCCGGCCGGGTCCGTGCCGCCGATCAGCAGGTGCCCGGTGTCGAGGCAGAGCGGGATTCCCGAGCCGTCGAGGACGCGCCGAACCTCGTCGGACCGTTCCACCATCGTCCCGACGTGCGGGTGCAGCACCGCCCGGACGCCGGCCTCGGCCGCGACCGCGTCGATCCGGTCGAGGTTGCCGAGCAGCGCCGCCCAGCCGTCCGCGCCGAGCGCCGGGCGCTCGTCGTAGCCGGCCAGCCCGTGCACGGCCGCGAGGACCAGCGTGAGACGCTCGTTGGAGCGTTCCACACCGAACCCGGACAGGATCCGGCGGACCTCGGGCAGCGGGTCGCGGTCCGGGTCGTGCAGCACGACCGGCGCGAACCCGCCCACCGCGCGGAGCCCGTGCTCGGCGAGCAGCGCGGCGCGCTCGGCGGCCCCGGCCGGCAGGAAGCCGTCCGGCCCGAACTCCGTGGCGGCCAGCCCGAGGTCGCGCATCTCCGCCAGCACCCGCGCGGGCGCCAGCTGGTGGCCCCAGCCCGGCACCTCGCACACCCCCCATGAGATCGGGGCTCCCGCGACACGATCCTTGATCATCGACTCACCATCTCTCCAGGGGGACGCGCTCCGGCCGGGCCGTGGCACCGGCTCCGCCGAGTCTGCTGAAGGTCATGCGGAGATGTCAATAGTTTGTTAGGACATTATGAGGTAATAAGTTAAACACACACTCCGAGGTACGATCGTCCCGGACGAGAGGAGGCGATGGGTGTACCGACCGCGCGTGTCCGTCGACCGCAGCAGCCCCGTGCCGCTGTACTACCAGCTCGCCCAGCAGCTGGAGGCCGCGATCCGGGCGGGTGAGCTGACCCCGGGCACCCGGCTGGAGAACGAGGTCGAGCTGGCCGACCGGTGCGGGCTGTCCCGCCCGACCGTCCGGCAGGCGATCCAGCACCTGGTGGACCGGGGGCTCCTGGTGCGCAAGCGGGGCGTCGGCACGCAGGTGGTGCAGTCGGAGATCCGCCGCCCGATCGAGCTGACCAGCCTGCACGACGACCTGGCGGCGGCCGGCCGCGAGCCGCGCACGCAGGTCCTGGACCTCGGCCCCGTCCCGGCCGAGGACACGGTGGCCAAGGAGCTCGGCCTCCCGCCCGGCACCGAGGTCGTCCGGATGCGCCGCATCCGCTGCACCGGCGACGAGCCGCTCGCGCTGCTCACCAACTACCTGCCGCTCGACCTGATCAGGGTGACCGAGGCCGACCTCGCCGAGCACGGCCTGTACGAGCTGCTCCGCGCCACCGGGATCAACCTGCGCATCGCGAACCAGACGATCGGCGCGCGCGGCGCGACGGCGGCCGAGGCCCGGCTGCTGGACGAGCGGCGCGGCGTCCCGCTGCTGACCATGAACCGCACCGCCTACGACGACAAGGGCGCCGCGATCGAGTACGGCTGCCACGTCTACCGCGCCGACCGCTACTTGTTCGCGCTCACCCTCGTCGAGCGGTAACCGCCGGGGGACGGCCCGCCGAACCCCGGACGAATCTTCTTGATCAATTAGAGCGCTCTATTGAATTAGAGCGCTCTAACGCTTACGGTGCAGGCGTCCGCATCGCGCATCTGGAGGAACCCGATGCACCTGAGACCCACCCCCGAGGGCGTCCGCCTGGCGGCCGCCGCGACGACCGTGGCACTCGCCGCGGCCGTGCTGCCCGCCGTCCCGGCCGCCGCCGACGGCGACGAGCTCGCCCAGGTCCGCGCCACGCTGGAGACGCCGCCGAACTTCGACGACGAGGCGGGCGGCAACGCCAACGCCGACGACCCGGCGATCTGGAGCCACCC
>NZ_JBIQHY010000213.1:0-1811 GCF_044508335.1 Actinomadura sp. | reverse complement strand
GCGGGCACGATCACCTACCGGCACGTCCGCGACCTCGACCTGCCCACCTCGTTCCCGGTGCCCGGCGGCACCTGGACGCCCTGCGAGGACCCCGGCGAGGGCCCGCAGGTCGAGGGCATGGTGGCCGACCCCGAGCACAGGGTGCTGTACGCCGCGCAGGAGGACGTCGGCATCTGGCGCATCCCGCTGAAGGGCGCGCCGCGGCTCATCGACCGGGTCAAGGAGTACGGCGTCCCCGCCGCCTACAACCCCGAGACCGACGAGTGCGAGCCGACCGGACCCGACCCCGGCGTGGGCGGCGAGCACATCACCGCCGACGCCGAGGGCCTCACCATCTACCGGCAGGACGGCGGTGACGGCTACCTGATCGCCTCCAGCCAGGGCGACAACACGTTCGTCGTCTACGACCGCGAGGACCCGACCCACTACATCGGCCGCTTCCGCGTCGCCCCCGGCACGACGGTGGACGGCTCCGAGGTCTGCGACGGCGCGATGGTGACCAGCGCGCCCGTCGGGCGCTTCCGCAACGGCCTCCTGGTCGTCCACGACGGCGAGAACTCGCCCGAGGCCGTGGACGAGAACGGCGAGGTCCGCGAGAACACGAACTTCAAGTTCGTGGCCTGGGAGGATGTGGCCCAGCCGCTCGACCTGGACATCACGCCCGGCGACTGGGACCCGCGAGACTAGACCCACCGAACACCGGATCAACCGAGCCGCCGCCATGGCAGCCCCCATGGCGGCGGCTCGCCGGCCGACCCCTGGAGGACACCGGATGGCCCACCCGACGCTGGAGGACGTCGCCGCCCGCGCCGGCGTGTCCCGGGCCTTGGTGTCGCTGGTGATGCGCGGCTCCCCCAAGGTCGCCGAGCCGCGCCGCAAGGCCGTCCTGGAGGCGGCCCGCGAACTGGGCTACCGCCCCAACATGATGGCGCGGAGCCTCGCCGCCGGCCGGACCGGCATCGTCGGCGTCCTCCTGTCCGACCTCCACGACCCCCGCTACGCCGCCGTCCACGACGGCCTCGCCGAAGAGACCGGCGACGTCCGCCTCCTCATGACCACCGGCCACGGCCGCCCCACCCGCGAGCTGGCCGCCCTGAACGACCTCCTCGACCTGCGCCCTGACGGCGTGGTCCTGTGCGGCCCGAGGATCGCCGCCGCCGACATCGAACGCGCCGCCGCCGGCTGCCCCACGGTGGTCGTAGGCCGCTCCCTCCGCTCAACCCGCGTCGACTGCGTGACGGGCGACGACGCGGCGGCCGTGGAGCAGGCGATCGCGCACCTGAGGGACCTGGGCCACCACCACCTGGCCTGCCTGGACGTAGGCGCCCGCCCCTCCCCCCTGCGCCGCGCCTGCGAGACCGCCGACCTGTCCGTCGCGACCACCCCGGACGAGCTGCCCCGCACCGCCACCGCCGTCCTCGCCCTCGGCGACACGACCGGCACGACCGCCCTCACAGGACTACTGCGCGCTGGAAGGCGCGTCCCCGAGGACGTCTCCCTGACCGTCCACGGCACCCCGCCGGGCGCCGAGGCGGCGCAGGTGACGACGATCGCCCCGCCGCCCGCCGAACTGGGGCGCCTGGCGATGACGGCCCTGCTGTCCCGCATCAAGGACGGCCCGTCGGCGAAGCCGCAGCGCATCACCGTCCCCCCGCGCCTGGACGCCCGCGCCACCACCGCACCCGCCTGAAAGCGACCGTGCAAGCGACCCGAACGGCACGGGCGTCCCCCGAAAGGCACCGCCCACGAACGTGAAGGCGGGTCAGACATCCCTGGAGGTTGGATGTCAAGCGGCGAGGTCGTGGTGGTGG
>NZ_JBIQHY010000095.1:16314-28228 GCF_044508335.1 Actinomadura sp. | reverse complement strand
CCGCTGATCAGTCCGCCGATCGGGCCGCCGATCAGACCCCCGATCAGGCCGCAGGCACGGAGACCCGGACGGAGAGCAGCTCGGCCTCCCGCGCGGACTTCCGGGCCTTCTCGTCGAAGTCGGGCGCGGCGCACGCGAAGAGCGTCCGGCCGTCGGAGCCGCCGAGCCCGCACGCGTAGACGTTGGTGCCGAAGCCGACCTCGTCGGTGATCTCGCCGCCCTCGACGACCCGGATCAGCCGGGCGCCGAGGGCGTCGGCGATCCAGAGGCCGCCCTCGGCGTCCAGGCAGGCGCCGTCCGGGGCCGTCGCGACCCCGGCCAGGATGTCGCCGACGGACCGCTCGGCCGGCAGCGGGCCGAACTCGGCCCACACCCGCCGGTTCACGAGCCGGCCGTCGGCGGTCACGTCGAAGGCCGTCACCCGGTCGCCGAACGTCTCGTTCACCAGCAGGACGCCGTCCCCGGTGATCACGCTGCCGTTGGGGAACCACAGGTCGTCCGCCACTTCCGTCACCGTGCCGTCCGGGTCGACCCGGTGCAGGGCGGTGGTCTCCAGCGGCGCTCCGCCCATGAGGTCGAAGCCGAAGTTGCCCACGTACGCCCGGCCCTCGGTGTCGACGACCATGTCGTTGAGGTGGCCCGTCGCGTGCTCGCCCAGGTCGGCGTGGACGACCAGTGAGCCGTCCGCCTCCCGCCGCAGGATCCGGCGGTCGCGCATGGAGACGACGAGCAGGCGCCCGTCCGGCAGCCACCCCAGCCCGGACGGCTGCTCGGGGACGACGGCCTCGACCTGCAGATCGGCGCCGTCCTCGCGCGCCGAGACGACCTGGTGCGTGTAGAAGTCGGAGACCCAGATGCGCCCGTCCCGCCAGCGCGGGGCCTCCAGGAAGCGGAAGCCGCTGATCACCGTGTGCGCCGTACCGGTCATGCTGCCCTCCCGTGAGGTTGAATGCTCAACCGTATTCCGTCCCCGCGAGCCGCCGCCATCGCTCCCGCAGGGCCACCTTGGAGAATTTGCCCGTGCCCGTCTTGGGAATCTCGGGCAGGACCCACAACCGCTCGGGGATCCACCAGGAGGCGACGCGCCCGGTCAGGTGGGCGCGGAGGCCCTCCTCGTCCAGCTCGCCGCCCGGGGCGAGGACGACGCAGGCCAGCGGCCGCTCGCCCCACCGCTCGTCCGGTATGCCGATGACGGCGGCCTCCACCACGTCCGGATGCGCCATGATCTCGTTCTCCAGGGCGCCGGAGGAGATCCACTCGCCGCCGGACTTCACGAGGTCCTTGGTGCGGTCGACGATGTCGATGTAGCCGTACCTGTCGATGGTGGCGACGTCGCCGGTGCGCAGCCAGCCGTCCTCGGTGAAGCTCGGCTCGCCCGGGTCGGCGCCGAAGTAGCCGGACGCGATCGTGGGCCCGGCCACCTGCAGCTCGCCCGGTGTCGCGCCGTCGTGCTCCACGGCGCCGCCGTCGTCGCCGGCCAGGCGCACCTCGGTCAGCGGGAGCGAGGGGCCGGGGCGGGCGAGCACCGCGCGCCGGACGTCGGGGCCGAGCCCGTCGTGCACGGTCGCGAGCCGCGAGACGGCCACCACCGGGCTGGTCTCGGTCATGCCCCACGAGCTGGTGAGCGGGACGCCGGCCGCCTCGTGCCACGCCCGCGCGAGCGCGTCCGGCACCGGGCTGCCCCCCGACACGACCAGACGCAGGGACGAGACGTCGATCCCGTCGAGCAGGGGGAGCAGCGAGCGCCAGATCGCCGGGACCCCCGCCGTGACCGTCACGCGGTGCCGGGACATCTGGCGGGCCAGCGCCGCCGAGTTCATCGCCGGGCCGGGCAGCACGAGGTCGGCGCCGGCGAGCATCGCGGCGTACGGCAGCCCCCACGCGTTGACGTGGAACATCGGCACGATCGGCATCACGACGTCGCGCTCGCTGATCGCGAAGTTGTCCGCGCCGAGGAGCATGAGCGCGTGCAGGACGATCGACCGGTGGCTGTACAGCACCCCCTTGGGGCGCCCGGTCGTGCCCGACGTGTAGCAGAGGCTCGCCGCGTCCCTCTCGTCCACCGCGGCAGGCGGCGCGGCATCGGGGGCCTGGGCGAGCAGCGCCTCGTAGTCGACGACGCGGGGGTCCTCGGGCGGTTCGTCCGTGCCGCCGTCGTCCATGAGCACGACGTGGCGGACGGTCGGGGCCTTTTCCAGGAGGGGCCACACCGTCCCGATGAGGGAGCGGTCGACGAACAGGACGTCGTCCTCGGCGTCGTTGAGGATGTAGGCCAGCTCGGCCGCGAACAGCCGGTGGTTGAGGGTGTGCAGCACGCGGCCGCCGCTCGGGACGCCGAGGTACAGCTCGACGTGGCGCTGGGAGTTCCAGCCGAACGTCCCGACGCGGGCGTGGCGCGGGACGTCCAGCAGGTCGAGCGCGGCGGCGAGCCGGCGCGCGCGGGCGGCGACCCGGTGCCAGGTGGCGGCGACCTCGCCGTCCGCCGTCGCCGTCACGACCCGTTTGTGGGCGAACAGCCGCTCGACGCGGCGGACGAGCATCGAGACGTCGAGGGGCCGGTCCTGCATCAGGCCGTGCATGGAACCTCCAGCACCATCGGGCTACGGCGGCCGACCGGATCATCCTAGCCGCTTACTAAGCGCATAGTCAGCAGTGCGGAAAGCCCGCCCGGCCGCGGTTTCCGGCGGGTCGGACGCTAGGCGCCGGGCCCGTCCCGGGCGACCAGCTTCAGCGCGAGGTCGGCGTAGAACTCGCCGAGCTGCTCCGGCGAATCGGGGCCGTCGAGCCGGTACCAGCGCACGAGGTCGATGCTCAGCGACAGCATCGCGCGCGTGACCCGCTTGACGTCGACCTTGGCGAACGAGCCGTCGGCGACCCCGCGGGCGACCGCGTCGCGGTAGAACGCGTTGGTCCGGTGCCGGATCTCCACGATCTCGTCGTAGTGCTCGGCCGTGAGGCCGCTCAGCTCCATCTGGCAGACGCGCGCGACCACGTGGTGGCGGGCGTGCCACGACGTGTACGCCGAGACGATGGCGCGCAGCCGGTCCGCCGAGCTCTCCAGGGCCAGGATGGCCGGGTCCTGGACGTGCGCCAGCACCCGCTCGTGGCCGACCCGGATGATCTCGAACAGGACCAGTTCCTTCGACGGGAAGTGGACGTAGAGGGCCGCCGGGCTCAGGCCGACCCCCTCGGCGATGTCGCGGGTGGTCGTGGCGTGGAAGCCGTTCGCGGCGAAGCAGCGCACCGCCGACGTCAGCAGCCCGCGCTGCACCGTGCCGAGTTCCGCTCGCCAGAGGTCGGGGGAGTGGTCCTGCAGCCGGGGGTCGTCCGCCAGGTCCTGCGCGGTGAACCGCGCCTGCCGTCTGGGCATCCGCGACTCTCGCCTCCTTCGCGTACCGGGGCATGCTACCGGCGCACGCCCCGGCGGGCCTCTGCGCGGCGAGCCCTCGGTTCGGGCGAGCCTTGACACGAGCGTCCGCAGCGGTGACTATGCGCTTACTTACTATAGGGAAGGGTCGACGTCGGTGTGAACGGGCACAGCTATCTCCGGCTTCTCGTCGACGGGGCACCGCTGCCGCACTACGACGACGTCCTGCGCGCCACGGCGGCGGACGCCGCGTCGCCCGCCGAGCTGGAGGAGCTGCAGGCCGAGCACACGCTCGCGCTCCGGCTGCGCGACATGCTGGAGAAGCAGCGCGTCCGCGGGGAGCAGCAGCGCGCGCTGGTCGAGTGCGCGAAGGAGCTGGCGGAGGACCGCAGCGATCCGGACGCCATCCTCCACCTGATCGTGAGCCAGGCGCAGCGGCTGCTCGGCTGCGACATGGCCTACCTGAGCCTGAACGACGACGAGGACCGCTCGACCCGCATGCGCGTGATGGTCGGCGCGACGTCCTCCGCCTGGAAGGACGTGCGGATCCCGTTCGGCGTCGGCATCGGGGGCCGGGTCGCCGCCACGGGCACGCCGTTCTCCACGCCCGACTACTTCAGCGACGAGCGGCTCGCCCACGACCCGGCCGTGGACGCGTCGGTGCGGGCGGAGCGGCAGGTGTCGATCGTCGGCGTGCCGCTGCGCAACGGAACCGTCATCGGGGTGCTCTTCGCCTCCAACCGCACGCCCGGCCCGTTCTCCCACGACGCCATCGCGCTGCTCGGCTCCTTCGCCGCGCTCGCCGCGTCCGCGATCGACCAGGCGCGGCAGCGGCACGAGCAGGACCAGGCGATCGCGGCGCTGCGGCAGGCGAACGAGGCGCTGCGGCGGCACACCGTCGAGGAGGAGCGGGCGGTCGCGGCGCACGACCAGAGCATGGACATCGTGCTGCGCGGCGGCGGGGTGCAGGAGGTCGTGACCGCGACGGGCGACCAGCTCGGCGGCGTGCTCGCCATCTTCGACGAGCTGCAGACCCCCGTCGCCTGGACGCCGGGCGCGTCCGGGGAGGTGCTGAAGAGCATGGCCGCCGCGGCGGACGGGCAGGCCGGCGAGCTGTACTGGGCCACCGACCTCGTCGCCGGCAGCGAGAACCTCGGCACCCTGGTGTGGGCGCCGCCGGAGACGTCCGCCGAGGTCGGCGACCTGGACCGGCGCCTGCTCGAACGGGCGGCCGTCGTCGCCTCGCTGCTCCAGCTGTTCGGCCGCAACCTCGCCGCCGCGGAGGCCAGGGTGCGCGGCGAGCTGCTGGACGACCTCCTCACCCCCGACGCCCGCACGTACTCCTCGCTGGCCGAGCGCGCGCTGCGGATCGGCTACCAGCCGCAGAAGCGGCACGCCGTCGTGGTCGCGCACATCCGGGCGGAGAAGCGGCGGGGCCTCGCCTCCGTGGCGTCCGACCTCGCGGCCGCCCGCGACGGCCTGAGCACCGTGCGGGAGGGCCGGGCGGTCCTGGTGATCCCGTCCGACGACCCGTCGCTGACGGGCCGCCAGGTGGCGCGGTCGATGACGATGCGGCTGCGGTCGCCGGTCACCGTCGGCGCGGCGGGACCGGTGGACGACCCGGCCGACCTGCCCGCCGCCTACGCCGAGGCGCTGGCCTGCGCGCAGGCGCTGCTCCGCCTCGAACGCGAGGGGGCCGCCGCCACGACCGACGACCTCGGGTACGCGGGGCTGCTCCTCGGGGACGGGGCGTCCGCGACCCGGTTCGTGGTGCGGACGCTCGGCCCGGTCATCCGGCACGACGAGCAGCGGTCGACCATGCTGATGGAGACGCTCGAAACCTACTTCGCCACCGGGCAGAGCCTCGTCGCCAGCGCGAAGCGGCTGCACATCCACCCGAACACCGTCACGCAGCGCCTCGACCGCGTGAAACGCCTCCTCGGCGTCGACTGGAACAGCCCGGACCACACCCTCGAAGTGCAGCTCGCCCTGCGCCTCCACCGGCTCACCCGCGACCTCGCCCGCTGACGCGGCGCCCGGCCCCGCCTCAGTTGTTGTGCCGGGCCCACCAGGCGGCGATCTGGGCGCGGGAGTGGACGTCGAGCCGGTGCCGGATCCGTTCGACGTGGCCCTCGGCGGAACGCTCCCGGATCCCTAACCGCAGGGCGATCTGGCGGTTGCTCATCCCGTCCGCGACCAGGGCCGCGACCTCCCGCTGGCGCGGGGTGAGCACGGGCCGCGGGCCGCGGCGCTCCGGACGGCCCGCGCCCAGGTGCCCCAGGACCGCGCGGACGACCGCGGCGGAGTCGCCGGCCCACGGGAAGTGGCTGCGGCCCGAGAGCGTCACCAGCCGCGCGTCGGGGATCCGCGCGGCGAGGTCGCGCCCGAGCCGGTACGGGATCGCGCGGTCGCCGCGGCGGTGCAGCACCAGCGTCGGCGTGGCGACGCGGTTCAGCCGGTCCTCCACGCTCGCCTCGAAGCACTGCTCCAGCTGCTCGCAGGCGAGTTCCGCGGTGACGGCGTCGCGCTGGAACGAGGCGAACCGCGCCTTCTCATCCCCGGTGGCGTCGGCCATGAAGACGTCGGCCAGGACACCCGAGCCCGCCCCCCAGTGCTTGCGCACCGTGTCCAGCATGGTCGCCCGGACCTCCGCGGACGCGACCTTGCCGCCGTCGGCGTAACCGCCGTAGGCGACCAGCCGCGCGACCCGCTTCGGATGCCGGACGGCGAAGGCCAGCGACACCGCCGCGGCCGTCGAGACCCCCAGCAGGTCGACGCGCTCCTGCTCCAGGTGATCGACGACGGCCTCCAGCACGCGGACCTCGGCGTCCAGCGTCCCGCGGCCCTGCCACGGGCCGGACAGCCCGCACCCGGGCTTGTCGTACAGCAGTACCGTCCGGTGTTCGGCCAGGGCGAGGACGAACGCGCGCACGGCCGGGTCCCGCCACATGAGCTCCAGGTGGCTGATCCAGGCGGGAGGCACGACCAGGAAAGGCCCATGTCCGACCGTGGCATAGGCGATCCGCACTCCGTCCTCGGCGGTGCAGAAGCGGATCTCGAACTGCGGCTCGTGGCCGCCGCCGTCCAGAACCCGGGTCATCCGTCCAGCGTCCTCACGCGAAGTGTGCGGGGGGCAGGGGCCGGCGGTGGCCCCCTTGGCGGTGCGTCCTCTCCAAGGGTAAGGAGCACTCGGTCCGCAGGGCAGGAGCCGGCGCCCTCGGCGTGGCCCTGCCGGGGCGGCCGGTGTCGGCCACGTCCTATACGGTCCGCCCGTTGGACGGATGTTCGCCGGTCCGTGACCCCGTCTCGGGTGGTCGGATCGATGCCCTGGCACGCTCGGCGGGATGTGAGACCGGGCGCGTTGTGGGCACTCCCTCCGCTACGGAGAGTGATCTGTATCTGATCTTGGAGGAGTGCCCATGGGGATGGACGTCGAGGCGCGGCCCGAGGTGCGCGGTCCCCGGGCCCGCGCTGTCGTGCTCACCGTCAACGGCCGGGAGCGGCGCCTGCGGATCGAGCCCCGGGTGAGCCTGCTGGACGCGTTGCGCGAGCATCTCGGGCTGACCGGTTCGAAGAAGGGGTGCGACCAGGGCACGTGCGGCGCCTGCACGGTGCGGGTGGACGGCCGCCGTGTGCTGGCCTGCCTGACGCTCGCTATCGCCTGCGAAGGACACGAGGTCACCACCATCGAGGGCCTGTCGGACGGCGACCGACTGCATCCCGTGCAGGAGGCGTTCATCGCCCGCGACGCGTTCCAGTGCGGCTACTGCACGCCGGGGCAGATCATGTCCGCGGTGGCGCTGCTGGACGAGGGCCACGCCGGCGACGATGCCGAGATCGCCGAATGGATGAGCGGCAACATCTGCCGGTGCGCGGCGTACCCGAACATCCGCGCCGCGATCCGCGACGTCCGCGACGCGAAGGGCGGTGCGGGGCGGTGAGGCCGTTCGACTACGTGCGGGCGGCGGACGTCGGCACCGCCATCGCGGCGGTCCGGGAGCGTCCCGGCGGCGCGTTCCTCGCCGGCGGCACGACCGAGGTGGACCTGGTGCGCCAGAACGTCCTGCGGCCGGACCTGCTGGTGGACATCAACGACCTGCCGCTGGACCGCGTCGAGGACCTGCCGGACGGCGGCCTGCGCATCGGCGCGCTGGCGCGCATGAGCGACGTGGCGCGGGCGCCGGGGGTGGCGGAGAGGTTCCCGATGGTGGCGCAGTCGCTTCTGCTGGGCGCCTCGCCGCAGCTGCGGAACATGGCCTCGATGGGCGGCAACCTGTGCCAGCGGGTGCGGTGCTCCTACTTCCGCGACGCCGTCTCTCCGTGCAACAAGCGGGAGCCCGGCAGCGGGTGCGCCGCCATCCCCGGCTTCCACCGCGGGCACGCGGTGCTCGGCACCAGCGACAAGTGCATCGCCGCGCACCCGTCCGACGCGGCGGTCGCGCTGGCCGCCCTGGACGCGGTGGTCCGCACGCGCGGTCCGGACGGCGAGCGCGGCATCCCGATCGACGACTTCTTCCTGCTCCCGGGCGACACCCCGCAGCACGAGCGCGCCCTGCGGCACGGCGAGCTGATCACTGCGATCGAGGTGCCCGCGGTCCCGGTCGCGCGGCGGTCGGTGTACCTGAAGGTCCGCGACCGCGCGTCCTACGAGTTCGCGCTCGTCTCGGTCGCGGCGGCGCTGGACGTCCGGGACGGCGCCGTCGCCGAGGTGCGGCTGGCGCTCGGCGGCGTCGCGACCAAGCCGTGGCGGGCGCGGGCCGCCGAGCGGAGCCTGCTCGGCGGGCCGGCCACGGCGGACGCCTTCGGCGAGGCGGCCGCGCACGAACTGGCGGCGGCGGAGCCGAGGCCGCTGAACTCCTTCAAGGTCGAGCTGGCGCGCCGGACCGCCGTCCGGGCGCTGGCCATGCTCACGGAGGGGGCGGAGCGATGAGGGCGTCCATCGGACGGGAGGTCCCGCGGGTCGACGGCCGGGAGAAGGTCACCGGCGCGGCCCGCTACTCGGGGGAGATCGAGCTGCCCGGCCTGGTGCACGCGCGGATCGTCGGCGCGCGGGTGGCCGCCGGGCGGGTCGCGTCGATCCGCACGGCGGCGGCGGAGGAGGCGGACGGGGTCGTCGCGGTGCTGACCCGGCACGACCTGCCGCGGGTCGCCCGCGTCCCGCTGATCCCCTCCCTGCTGGGCGCGCCCGCGCCCGGCGAGACGTTCTTCCCGATGCAGGACGACGAGGTGCACTACGCGGGCCAGCCGGTCGCGATCGTCGTCGCCGAGACGCTGGAGCAGGCCGGCCACGCCGCCGCCCTCGTCGAGGCCGAGTACGACGAGGCGCCGTCCGTCACCGTCATCGAGCAGGGCCGCGCCGGCGCCCGCGAACCGGAGAAGATCTTCGGCGGCTTCATGCCCGCCCGGCTGGCCCGCGGCAGCGCCGAGGACGGGCTCGCGGCGGCCGACGTGCGGGTCGACGCCGCGTTCCGGTTCGCCGCCAACCACCACAACGCGCTGGAGCCGCTCACGACCACCGCCGTGTGGGACGGCGACCGGCTGACGCTGTACGACTCGTGCCAGGGCATCAAGGCCGTGCAGCTGACGGTGGCCGCCCTGCTCGGCATGTCGCAGTCGAAGATCCGGGTGCTGACCCGGTTCGTGGGCGGCGCGTTCGGCTCCAAGGCGATGGTGTGGCCGCACGTGACGCTCGCCGCGCTGGCCGCCCGGCACGTCCGGCGCCCGGTCCGGCTCACCGCGACGCGCGAGCAGATGTTCACCTCCTGCGGGCACCGGGAGGAGCAGGAGCAGCGCGTCACGCTCGGGGCGCGGCGCGACGGCGCGCTGACCGCGATCCGGCACCACAAGATCTCCGTCACCTCGCCGTTCGACGACTGGGCCGAGCCCGCGTTCGGCGCGGCGTCCCAGATGTACGGCGCCCCGGCCTTCGAGGGCGTGCACCGCCTGGTGCGCGGCAACACGATGACGCCCACGTTCACGCGCGGGCCGGGGGAGTCCGCCGGGGTGTTCAGCCTCGAATGCGCCATGGACGAGCTCGCGTGCGGACTCGGCGTCGACCCGGTCGAGCTGCGGATGCGCAACCTCACCGACGTCGACCCGAACACCGGCCACCCGTGGTCGAGCGGCGGGTTCGCGGAATGCCTGCGGCAGGGCGCGGAGCGGTTCGGCTGGGACGGGCGCGACCCGCGCCCCGGCGTCCGGCGCGAGGGGAACTGGCTGATCGGGACCGGCATGGCCGCCGCGGCGTACCCGGTGGCGTTCTTCATGCGCACCCAGCGCGCCCGCGCCCGCCTGTACCCCGACTGCACCGCCGTCGTGTCCACCGCCGCCCAGGAGTTCGGCACCGGCATGACCACCGTCCTGACGCAGGTCGCCGCCGACGGCCTCGGCCTCGACCTGGGGGACGTCCGCCTGGACTACGGCGACACCGACATGCCGACCGCCGGCTCGCCCGTGGGGTCCAACGGGGCGATGATGGTCGGCGCCGCCGTGCACGACGCCGCGGTCGCCGTCCGCGACCAGATGATCGCCACCGCCGTGGACGACCCCGAGTCGCCCCTGTACGGCGCCGACCCGGCCGAGATCACCGTTACCGGCGGCCGGATGACCGCCGGCGACGCCGGCGAGACCTACGGCGACCTCATGCGGCGGCGCCTCATGAACGACACCGAAGCGGTCGGCAGCTGGGACCCCCCGCCGCATGACACCCCGCACGGGCTGCTGACGTTCGGGGCGCAGTTCGCCGAGGTCGCGGTCGACGCGGACCTCGGCCTCGTCCGGGTGCGCCGCATGACCGGCGCGTTCGCGCCCGGCCGCGTCCTCAACCCCATGACGGCCCGCAGCCAGCTGATGGGCGGCATGCTCTGGGGGATGAGCCAGGCCCTGCTCGAAGGCACCCGCATGGACACCGGCCTCGGCCGGTGGGCCAACGCGAGCCTCGGCGACTACCTGGTGCCGGTCAACGCCGACGCACCCGACGTCGACGTCGTCCTGATCGAGGTGGACGACCCGGTCACCGGCCCGCTGGGCGTCAAGGGCGTCGGCGAGATCGGCCAGGTCGGCTCGGGCGCCGCGGTGGCCAACGCCGTCCACCACGCCACCGGCCACCGCGTCCGCGACCTGCCGATCACCGCCGAACAGCTGCTGGCCCACCTCCCGGACCACCCCGCGTGACCGGCGCTCCATGCGGACAGGCGCGGTGTTCGCCCTTCCCGCGCCGAGTCAGAAGCGCGGCCCCCGGGCTCTGACCTGGCTGGAGATCAGAGCCCGGGGGCCGCGGTTCCGATGGGGGACGCGGGCCGCCGCGTCCGTTACGGGTTCGGGTCGGTCAGCGGAGCGGGGGGACGGCTCGCTGGGCGAGGCCCAGGGCGTACTCGGGCCACCAGGCGCCGGCGGCCGGATCGACGATCCCGTACTCGGGGTCCTCGGGGCCGGCGGTGCCGCGGGTGCACTGGCCGTCGGACTCGCCGGGGCGCTTGATCCAGAGGAAGGCGTCGACCACGGGGTTGCCCGTGTGCGTCGACGGCCGCGCGCCGAGGCCCCGGCCCGGCGGGTTGCACCAGACCTGGGCGTCGCTGTACTTGTCCGCCGGCGGCGCCCACGGTCCCTGGCCGTTGCGGCTCGTGTCCAGGACGAAGTGGGGGAGCTTGCGCGGGTCGTCCCGGACGGTGGCCAGGTCGGCGTCGGAGCATTCGTCCGCGCCGGTCTTCTGGCGGAAGCGCAGGCACTCGGACAGCCGGGTGCCGTACGCGACCAGCTCGTCGGTGCTGCGGTAGTTGGAGACGTTCAGCGCGAAGCCGTCGGCCTTGGCGATGCCGCCCTTGAGCAGGCGGCTGGCCATGCCGAGCTGGGCGCTCGGTTCGCCATAGCCGGCGTCGTAGTCGTTGAGGGGCTGCCAGTCCGAGTGCCCGGAGTCCACGTAGACGCCGGTGCGCGGCAGGCGCTGCAGGGCGCCGATCGCGTAGTTGATCTCGCGGAAGCGCTCATCGACCTTGGTGAGGTCCTCCGGCGTTCCGGTGGTGCCTCCGCCGCCCTCGTTGCACCACGGCTCGCTGGACAGCAGCGCCAGCCCGTCCGGCTCGACGATGACCACGGCCTCGCCGCCGCCGATCCCCCTGGCGAAGGCGTCGATCCATGCGCGGTACGCGGCCTCGCTGGGAGCACCGCCCGCCGAGTACTGCGAGCAGTCCCGCCCCGGTACGTAGTACGCCACCAGCACGGGGACGGCATGCTGCTTGGCGGCCTCGACCATCGTCTGCCGCACCGCCTTGTGCACTTCGGCGGGTGTGCCGCTGGTGAACCAGACGGCCTGCGACACCTTGGACAGGGCCCGCATCTGCGCCGCGTCGTCCTCGCGGCCCTCGGCCGCCCAGATGTCGGCCTGCTTCCCGGCGTTGTTCGACGGCTCGACGTAGAACTTCGTCTTCCCGTGGAGCGGATTGCCGTGGCTGTGGCCTGGGCCGGGGCCGTGTCCGGGGCCGTGTCCGGGGCCTTGTCCGGGGCCGGGACCGTGCCCTAATGCCTGCGCCGGCGCCGCGAGGACCGCGA
>NZ_JBIQHY010000095.1:0-16214 GCF_044508335.1 Actinomadura sp. | reverse complement strand
TGTCCGGGGCCGGGACCGTGCCCTAATGCCTGCGCCGGCGCCGCGAGGACCGCGACGATGCTCGCCGTGGCCGCCGCGAGGATCCCGATGCGTCTTCTCATCCGGTTCTCCAGACTCTGGGGTGGTGGGGGAGCGGCGCCCAGGCGTGGGAGCGCTCCCATGCAGGGAGTCTGATCACCGCCCACAGATCCGTCAAGACCCAACCTCGCTGTCGGAGGCGTCGCTAAGGCGTCTCGCGGAGCAGGTACGGCGCGAGCAGCTCGCGGGCGAGGCGGCGCGCGGAGCGTTCGGCCAGCCCCTCTTCGATCATGCGGCTGAGCGTGTAGACGATCGATTGGACGAGCTCGGCCGTCCCCGCGGGGTCGGACGCGCCGTGGTCGGCGAGGGCCTCGCGCAGGGGCGTCTGCAACTGGTCGTGGAGGAGCCGGCTGGAGTTGGCCAGCGCGTCGGCGCGCCCGGTGGCCGCGAGCGCGCGGGCGAGCGCGTGGTCGCCGCGCGCGACGAGGCGGAGGTTGGCGAAGACGTAGGCCAGCACGCGGGCGCCGGGCGACCCGGCCTTCCGCATCTGCGCTCGGACGTAGGCGGACCAGCGGGGGAAGGTGTCGACGATGAGGGCGTCGAGGAGGTCGTCGCGGGACTTGAAGTAGGCGTACACGCTGGAGCGGGCGAGCCCGGCCCGGCGGGCGACGTCCGCCAGGCTGGGGGCGCGCTCGGCGTCCTCCGACAGCAGGCCGCGGGCCGCGTCGAGCAGGGCCGCCCGCTGCGCGGCCCGGTGTTCCGCGATGGTCGGCGCTTGGATCTTCGGCATGCGGCCCCCCTTGCCACGGCCCCCCTGCCGCGCCCGCCGCGCCCGCCGGCGCGTCAGGCGAGTGCGGTGAGGCGCCCGTCGATCATTTCGTACACCGTGTCGCAGTGTTCGAGGACGTCGTGATCGTGCGTCACCATGATGGCCGCCGCACCGTGATGCCGCGACTCGCGGGCGAGCAGGCGGACGATCTCGTGGCTGCGCGCCCGGTCCAGGGCGGCGGTGGGCTCGTCGACGAGCAGCACGCTCGGCCCGGTCACCAGTGCCCGGGCGATGCCGACCCGCTGCCGCTCGCCGCCGGACAGCTGGTGCGGGTAGCGGTCCGCCTTGTCCGCCATGCCCACCTCCTCCAGCAGCGCGAGAGGGTCGCGGCCCGAGCGGGCGCGGCGCGGCCGGAACCGCAGCGGCAGCCGGAGCTGGTCGCGGGCGGTGAGCGCGGGGATCAGGTTGCCGGACTGGAAGACGAACCCGATGTGCTCGCGCCGCAGCTTCGCCCTGGCCCTCGGGCCGGCCGCCGTGAGGTCGAGCCCCGCGACGGTGACCGTCCCGCGGTCCGGGCGGGCGAGCCCGCCGGCGACCGCGAGCAGGCTCGACTTCCCGGCGCCGGACGGGCCGACGATGGCGGCCAGCTCCCCGGGCCGCACCGCGAGGTCGACGTCGTCGAGGGCCTGCACGGTCTCGGTGCCGTCGCCGTGCTGGAGGCAGACGCCCTCCATGAGCAGCGCCGGGCGGTCGGGCGCGGTCGCGTCCTCCGCCGGCCCGGTGGTCGGCGTGGTCTGGCCGGTCATCGGTTGCCTCCCAGGGCGGTGGCGGGGTCGATGGACGCGATGCGGACGACGGCGGCGCCGGCGCCGGCCAGCCCGAGCAGGACGATCCCCGCCGCCGCGGTCGAGACGCTCGGCGCGCTGAGCGCGAACGGCGCTCCGCCGCCGGTGATGAGCGACCCGAGGCCGACGCCGATCCCCGCGCCGATCGCGACGGCGGCCACCAGCAGGATGAACGCCTGGGCGAGCGCGTCGCGCAGCAGCCATCCCCGTGACGCGCCCATCGCGCGCAGCACGGCGACCTCGTGCTTGCGCTGGATCGCCCAGACGGCGAAGAACGCCCCGACGACCAGCGCGGAGATGGCGTACAGGAACCCCTGGATGAGCCGCAGTGTGGACGTCTCCGCGGTGTAGCCGGGGGACGCGCCGTAGGACTGCTTCAAGGTGAGGCTCTCGGTGCGGGCGGCGGCGTCGCCCGCGGAGAGGTCCACCGAAGCGCCGGGCTCCGCCCGCACCGCCACCGCGGTGATCTCCCGGGTGGCGTGCGCGGGCATCGCGTCGCCCGGCGCCGCCCCGGCCTTGACCCGCTGCCAGGTCGCCAGGGGCACGTAGGCCACGTCGACATGCCCGAAGGTGTCCTGCCGGGGGGTGGCCCCGATGACGCGCAGCTTCGTGCCGAGGCGGTCGACGGTGATCGTGTCGCCGATGCGCAGCCCGGCGTCCAGGGCCGTGCGGCTGACGACGATGCCGTCCGCGCCGTTCAGCCGCGAGCCCTCCCCGACCTCGGGCGAGAGGAACGAATCCGTCGCCACCCCGAACAGCGCGAGGTCGATGTCCACGCCCCTGTCGCTCTTCGCGTTGATGAGCGTGTTGCCGAAGGGCGCCGCGTCGGCCACGCCCGGCCTGCTCCGCCAGGCGTCCACCGCGGACGTCTCCACCACGCTCCTCGAGAAGGCGGAGTCGTGCTGTACGCCGCGCTCGAACGCGAAGGAGGTGACCGGCAGGTTCTGCAGCCCGGACACCCCGTCCCTGACCAGCCCCACCGACAACCCGGACAACATCACCATGAGGACCGCGATCAGCCCCACCACGGTTCCCATCAGCCCGAACCGGACCTTGGCGAACCGCAGCTCACGAAGTGCGAGGAACATCGGCCCCACACCTTCTTGTCGACATCATGTCGACAACATACCAACACCTTGTCGCCAACCTCCCCGGGGTCGCCCGATTCCCCGGGCGTCTCCGGCCGGCCGCGGTCACCGCCCGGCGAATCGCCGGCCGGGTGCGTCGGAAACGCGTCGGCCGGCCCCGCCCGGGGACCGGCCGCGACAGCACTCGGGCCCGTCCGCGCGGCAGATCGCGGACGGGCCCGAGGCGGGGTGGTGTTCCCGGGGTCAGCCGGGTCGGGACACCGCCGGCGGCGTCCCTGTGCGGGCCGGGACGGGGACGGCTCCGTGCGGGGAGACGGTCGTGCGGCCGGAGAGGATCGTCAAGCCTGGCGCACGCTGCCGTCCGGAGTGCCCGTCCGGCATGTCAGCAGCCCTTGGCGCCGCTGCCTGCGGGGCAGGCGGGCTTGGTGGTCGAGACCGTCATGGGCCGGACCGGCACCCCGTCGCTCCACGTCCCGAGCGAGGTCTGGTGGGCCGTGCCGCCCAGGGCGTAGTCGCAGTGCGTGCCGTAGACCGCGCAGTCGCGCAGGGCGTCGCCCAGCTTCCAGATGCCGTACCAGTCGAGAGCGTCGACCTCGGCCTGGCCGTTATTGCTGGTCGGCACCCGGTGGTCGGCGGTCAGGGCCGGGGATCCGTGCGCGTCGCTGAACATCCACATGTAGTTGCGGTTGGTGGTCGGGATGTGTCCGGTCAGGTCCCAGATCGCGTCGCAGCCGGTGCGGCCGACCGTCGTGTCCTCGTCGCCGACGAGGCAGTCGATCTTGGTCGTGGAGGGGATCCCCGACAGGGACGAGTCGAGCGACCGGTCGTAGGGCTCGGTGAACAGGATCGCGTTGGGACGGGGGAGTCCCTCCGCCGACCAGCGGTTCGCGATGTTCGCGGCGGTCGGCCCGCCCCAGGAGTGTGCGATGAGCGTCATTCCCTTCGATGTGTCGGGCTTGACCGCCGCGTCAGCGGGGTAGTTGGCCAGCGCGTGCTTGATGGAGTAGATGGAGTTCCCCGCGAAGGTCCTGGGCAGGGTCAGCGCGCTCGTCTGGTAGCGGGGGAAGATGACGACGTTGCCCTTGCGGGTGAGGTGGTCGATCCAGTCCTCGTAGTACTTGGGGTCGTCACCGAGCCATCCGTGCACCAAGGTGACCAGCGGCACGGTGGACGGGGCGCCCCCGGAGCCCTGCCAGCCCGTGGGTGCGAAGACCCAGTAGTCCTTGGTGTGGTCGCTGAAGGTGACGCTGCGGACGGTGGAGCCCGACCACAGGTAGTCCGCGCCGCCCGGGCCGGCCGCGGGCTGCGCGGGCGGTGTCGGAGCCGCCGCCAGCGCGCTGGGGATCGGTCCCGCGAGCATGGCGAGCGCGGTGATCAGGATGAGGAGCGGACCTCTGAGCGATGCCGTCTTCGAGGTCGTTGCTCGTAGCGGATTTTCCAACTGACTTCCTCCTTGGGGTGGGGCCTGCCCGGGGGCCGATGTCTTCCGGGCAGGACGAGACGGGCCGGCGCGCCGTGCGGCGGGCAGGCGGTCATGGAGGGGTGTTCGGGTGAGCGGGGGACGGGCGGGCGGTTCAGCCCGCGGGCGGGCGGCTCCGGTCGCGGTCGAAGGTCATGTGGGCCGCGATCGTCAGCAGCCCTCCCAGCAGCAGCGGGACCGACAGCCCGTACATGGCCGAGACCACCGAGCCGGTCGCGTCCGAGACGACCCCGACCACGAGCGGTCCGAAGGCGACGCCGAACGCCCCGCACACGTGCAGTGCGGCGAAGCCGAGGCCGCGCGTGGTCGCGTGCAGGACGTCGGCTATCGCGGCGGTGAGGTTGGGGATGGCCGTCGCCATGGTCGCCTTCGCCAGCAGCAGCGTGATCGCGAACGCCCCGAGGGACGGCATCGAGATCGCCGCGACGAGGAACACGCCTCCGATCACGATCCCGGCCCCGCCGACCAGGAGGCGAGCGCCGCCGCGCCGCCAGCGGCGGCCGAGCCGGGTTCCGGCCAGCACGCCCGCGACGACCCCGATCACCGTGACCGCACCGCTGACCGACGCCGCGAGCCCCTCGGCGACGCCGTGGTCGCGGTGGATCAGGGTCGGCGTCCAGTAGGAGATCCCCGAGAGCCCGAACGCCAGGGCCGCCAGGGCGATCGAGAGCAGGAGGAGCGTCGGCGTCCCGAGCACCTGGCGGAGTTGCCGGCGGAAGCGGGGGTGCCCGCCCCGCCCGGGGCGGGCGGCGCCCGTGCGGGCCTCCGGGACGCGGCCGTCCTCGTCCGCGGGAGCGCCGGGCGAGCCCGGCGCGGCGCCCGCCGGCCGGTCGAGCAGGCCGCGCGGCGGCTCTTGCAAACGCATGCACAGCGCGGCGACGATCAGCCCGGGAATGGCGGCGATGACGAAGGCGGCGCGCCAGCCGAAGTGCTGTCCGAGCACTCCGCCCGCTATTACGCCGATGCTGGCGAGATAGGGGGTCAGCCCTCTCCAGCCATAGGCCTTCGCCCGGCTTTGCGGGGGATAGAAATCAGCCAGGAGGCTCCCTGAAAGAGGGCCGTAGAAGCCCTCGGAGCTCGCCAGCAGCAACCGGATGACAAAGAACATCGCGAACCCGGTCGCGAGGCTGGAGGCGAGTGTCGCGACCGCCCAGCACAGCACGATGACCGCGAGGATGCGGACACGGCGGTACCGGTCGGCGAGGTATCCGGCCAGCGGC
Source organism: Actinomadura sp. (assembly GCF_044508335.1). Taxonomy (NCBI): domain Bacteria; kingdom Bacillati; phylum Actinomycetota; class Actinomycetes; order Streptosporangiales; family Thermomonosporaceae; genus Actinomadura; species Actinomadura sp. Next base: position 10,794 of record NZ_JBIQHY010000095.1, on the reverse strand, counting down.
GTCAGGGTGACCGCGGCCAGCGCCCCGCCCAGCGGCAGCAGCCCGGCGGTGGTGTCGCCGACGTCCCACTCGTCCTGGATGAAAGGCAGCACGCCCGGGAGCAATTGGTGTTCGAAACGGTCGATGAACCCGGCCGCCGCGAGTACCGCCAGGGGTTTCCACCCATAGGGCGCGTGGCCGTCCGCGGGGCGGGGGGAGCGCCGATCCGGCGCGGGCTCCCCCGCTCGCCGGATGTCGGAGTCGTCCTTGATCATTTGCTCTTCCATACTCCGGGGACTTGGTTATCGGGTCCCTTCGTCCCCGCCTTCGAGCTGACCGGGTCCGAGCTTCTCGGCCGCGTCGGGCTGATGTCCACGGGATGAATAGTGGCGCATTTGCACTCAGAGTGCAATAGTTGGCTCCATGTCGAGTTCTCAAGACCGCGGGCCGGTCCCGCACTCCGGGCGCGGCGCGGGAAGGGCGAGGTCGGCCCGCGCCCTCGGCCTGGCGGCGGTCGCGTCCGGTGCGTGCCTGCTCGCCCTCGCTCCGCTTCTGCGCCTGCAGGTGGCGCCGAAGCTCCTCGTCGCGCCCGCGGACGTCTACCAGAAGACGACGCTGCAGGCCGCCGACGCCACGTACCTGGACGTCAAGGGCCGCACCGTCAGGCGCGGCGCGCGGGTCACGGCCGTCAACACCATCCGCGGGGACGTCCGCGCCAGTGACGAGAAGATCGCCGTCTGGGACTCCTTCACGTGGATCGGGGACGCCGACAGCGGCGCCCAGATCGACATCCAGTCGCAGCGCGTGGCCTTCGACCGCCGGACGGCGCAGCTGCTCAACGTGCGGGGCGCCGCGGTGAACGGCGACACGAGCGTCAAGCAGTCGGGGATCGGGCTCTTCTGGCCGATCGGCGTGCAGAAACGGACCTACTACGTCTTCGATACCAAAACGATGATGCGGCAGCCGATGAAGTTCGCCGGCGTCGACCGGGTCGGGGGCGTCACGGCCTACCGGTTCGTCCAGCGCACCGAGCCGACGGTGGTCGGCTCCCCCGTACGGGTCCCGGCCGCACTGCTGGGTCTGGACGAACCCGCCCGCGGAGACCGCGGCTCCGACGCCGGCAGCGGTGAAGTCGAGGTCGACAAGGTCTACGAGGGGACGGTCACGGCATGGGTCGACCCGCGCACCGGCATCCGCGTCGACCAGCGGCAGACGAGCAGGACGGTGCTCCGCACGAAGGACGGGGCCGACCGCCTGGTCGTCGCGGACCTCGATCTGAGGCTGTCCGACGCCGACCGGCGAGACCGGGTGTCTCGGACGAACAAGACGGCTCGCACGATCTTGCTCCTCCGGGTCGTCCTGCCGCTCACCTCGGCCGGTCTCGGCGCGGCGCTCCTGATGGCGGTGTATCTCAGGGCCCGTGCCAGGCGCGCCCGCCTCGACGCGGCTCCTCCGCTCTCGCGCGAGGCGGAGCCCGAGGTGCATGACGACGCCGTGTAGTGCGCCGCACACCGTGCCGGCGTCCGCAGGAAGCAGGAAAGAGAGTGCACCAGTGACCGAACTACTCCACCCGGGGAACGGCTCCCGTCCGCTAGAGAGCATCGCGGCCTGGCGCGAGCTCATGGCCGCGCTCGCCGAGGCGGGCGAGACGATGGCGGCGGACGCGGACGCCATCCCCGCAGTTGACGTGGCCGAAGGCTTCGGCTTCCTCCTGAACGTGCTGACCGACCAGTTCGAGCGTGCCGCGTTGCGGCGCTCCCGGCACCCGGTGTTCCTGCCGGGGGTGACGCCGGTGCGTAAGTTCTTCTTCGACAATCCCGACACCGACTACGACATCGCGGTGCTCGGCCGAGCCCGCCGCTACCGCATCTGGGGGAACCGCGGAACCTCGACCTACCTGTCGTTCTGCGTGTACTCGGCGATGGGCCGAGATGGGACGACCCGCCTGGTCAATCTGTCCGACGATGACATCGCCTTCTCGCCCGGCGGCGACTTCGAGGTGATCCTCTCGCCCGAGGAGGCGCCGGGCGGCTGGCTCCGCGTCGACGCCGACTCGCGGGCGGTCATCGCCCGGCAGTATTTCCTCGACCGCGAAACGGAGGTCCCCGCGGAGTACCGGATCGAGGCGCTGGACGACCCGGCCCCCGATCCGCCGCTCGACGACCAGGGCTTCGCCCGCATCGCGCGCACCACGGCGACGTTCGTCAAGGCGGCGGCATCGCTGTCGGCGCAGCGGGTGGAGAGGATGCGCGCGACGCCGAACCGCTTCGTCGCGACCGGCGAGCACGGCCCCTACCGCACCCCGGACAACGACTACGTGGTCTGCTGGTACTCGCTCGGCGAAGGGGAGGCGCTCGTCATCGACGTGCGTCCTCCGCGATGCCGCTATTGGGGGGTGCACTTGGCGAACCGCTGGGGCCAGTCCCTGGACCATCGGACGCGGCGGACGGGGCTCAACAGCGCCAGCGCGACGGCCGGGGCGGACGGGAGCGTACGAGTCGTCGTGGCCGGTGCCGATCCCGGCCTGCCGAACTGGCTGGACACCTCGGGCCATCCCGAGGGCTGGGTCCTGTTCCGCTGGCTTCTCGCGGACGCGCCGGTCATGCCCGATGCCGAACGGGTCAGGCTCGCCGACCTGCGGGACGACCGGGGCGCGGCCCCGCACGGCGGGAGCGCGCGATGACCCGGCCGCCCGCAGGACCGAACCGCGTTCTCGGGGCCGCTCTCACCGCCGTCCTCCTCGCCGGCGGGTGCTCCGCCGGGCACGGGTCCGGGGAGGCGGGAACGTCAGCCGCCACCTCGGCCGGCGAGGCCGGCCCGTCCCCATGGGAGACGACGGCGCCCGCGGCCGCCGGCATGGACGCGGCGAAGCTCAAGAGCATCGCGGCGGTCGCCGAGAAGGGGGATTCGGACTGCCTGGCCGTCGCACGCGATGGGAAGCTCGTCGGCGAGTGGTACTTCCGCGAGGGGCGGCCGGAGAAGGCCCAGCCGGTATGGTCCGTCACCAAGTCGTTCACCGGCATCCTGGTCGGGATCGCCCAGGACGACGGCGTCCTGAGCATTGACGACAAGGCGTCGAAATGGATCGGCGAGTGGAAGGGGACCCCCTCGGAGAAGGTGACGGTGCGCGACCTCCTCAGCAACGTCTCCGGCCGGGAATGGAGCTTCCAGACCGACTACCAGCAGCTGCTGCGGGCATCGGACCGCACGAAGTTCGCCATCGGCCTGAAACAGCAGCACGACCCCGGCGAGGTCTGGGTCTACAACAACTCGGCGGTCCAGACCCTGCAGCGCGTGCTGCAGAAGGCCACCGGAAAGGAGGTCTCCCGCTTCGCCGAGGAACGCCTGTTCAAGCCGCTGGGAATGAGCCGCACCACCATGGGCGCCGATCGCGCTGGCAACACGCAGACCTTCATGGGCATCAACTCCACGTGCCGGGACATGGCCCGGTTCGGTGAGATGATGCTCGAAAACGGGAAATGGCGGGGGCGGCAGATCGTGTCCGCCGCCTATGTCAAGGAGGCCACAGGCCGGCCGTCGACGAAGCTGAACTCGGCATACGGCTACCTCTGGTGGCTCAACCGGCCCGGCACCGTCCGCGGCCCGCTCGCGGCGACCGACCTGGGAGGGGCGCGGCGGGCGGAGACCTCGCGGGGCCGGCTGGTGCCGGGCGCTCCGCCCCGGCTGTTCTGGGCGCTGGGCCTCGGCAACCAGCTCGTCCAGGTGGATCCGGTGTCCAGGACCGTCGTGGTGCGCCTGGGGAAGACCGAACCGCGGCCCAAGCCGCCGACCTTCGGTCCGTCCGAGGCCGCCAAGGTCGTCACCGACGCGGTGATCCGCTGACGCGGCGCCGTGATCGGCGGAGAAGGCGCCGCCCCCGTGGCTCGGGGGCGGCGCCTTCCCGCTGCGGGGGCGGGTTCAGCTATGGGCGGCCGCCAGGTAGATGCCGCGTGTCATCAGGGACGTGGCCGACTGCGCGAGCGCGGTGAAGATCTGCCGGTGGGTGTCCTTGATGTCCTTGTCGTCCGGTGCGGCCTGGTGCGCCAGTTCGATCAGGCGCGCGGCGATCCGCGGTTCGGCGTCGTCCAGCGCGCGGCAGGCCCGTGCGGCGAGGTTGTGCGGGCCGCCCGCGAGCTCGGCCAGCACCGAGGCGAGCCGGTCCGGCCGCGGCGGCTTGAGCGCGGCCGGATCGCCGTCCCACCAGCCCCCGTAGAGGCGCCAGATGTTGCGGACGATGAACTCGGGCTCGTCGTAGGCGGCCCGCAGGTAGGGCTTGGCGGCCAGTCGCTCCGGCACGTGCACGACATGGATGATCTCGTCGAGGCGCGCGCCGCGGTTCATGAGGGCCAGGGTCTGCGACACCAGCGACTCAAGGTATTCCGCCACATCGGTCAGCGCCGTGCGGACTCGCTCGCGCCCGGCGATGGGGGCGCCGTGCCCCGGGATCAGCAGCGACGCGTCCAGTTCGGCCATGGCCCGCAGCGCGGTCGCCCACTCGGCCGCGTACCGCTGGACCTTCTGGGGATTGCCGCAGTTGGGGGAGTGCCAGATGAACAGGTCGCCGGCCAGGATGAGATCGCGCTCGGGGACGTAGGCCCAGGTGTGGTCGTCGGTCTCGCCGCGTGCGTGCCGCAGTTCGAAGGTGAGCTCGCCGACGCGCAGCCGGTGCTCGTCGCGGTAGGTGATCTCGGGATACCGGAAGTCCTGCGGCCAGCGGAACTTCGGGTTCCCGAACTGCCGCGCGTTGACCGCGCGGTTGTAGTCCGCGGTCAGGACATAGCGTTCGAATCTGGCCTTGACGGCCTCGTGCGCGATGACCACGGGCCGCTCGGCGCCGTTCCGTTCCGCCTCCGCGTCGAAGGGGCCGAGCCCGCAGACATGGTCGATGTGCCCGTGCGAGTAGACGGCGTACCGCACCGGGTCGGGGCACCATTTTCGAATCGCCTGGTAATTGCTCTCGGCCGTGTTCTGGGCTCCCGTGTCGAAGAGGACCAGGCCATTGTCGGTCCGCAGGACGGTGACATTCGCGAACGCGGGTACCACGGCGACGCCGTCGGCGATCTCGTATGCCACTCCGGTGGGGATTTCGCCGTTGATGAATCCCTCCATGCCGGCCTTGCCCTGCCACATCCGCTCCGCATACTGCATCAGCATGGACCCACTATTGCACTCTGAGTGCAAAGATGCCAGTGTGGGGCGGCGCACAGTCAGGCGGCCGCGGGCGTGCCGGCGGTCGGAGCGGGAGGGAAGGCGGTCAGGCGGGGATGAGCGCGGTGAGGATCTCGCGGAAGCAGCGGCGCTTGTCCGCCGGACTCAGCCGCCGCAGGTGGTACCAGGCGCCCCAGCTGACGGCGGCGTCCACGATGTCGGGAAGCAGCGGGTCGCGCCCGCGGAATTCCGCCGCGAACACCTCGCGGAGCATCCCCCGCAGCCACTCGTCGCCCTCGTTGATCAGCCCGGCCACTACCCCGGAGGTGGCGGCCGCGATGGAGACGCGCCGGACCGGCGTCATGGTCTCGTAGATGCGTTCCAACTGGTCGACGAAGCGGTCGATGCGTTCGGGAAGCGGGAGATCGGGGCTGATCGGCTCGACCGCGGCGAGCAGGCGTTCGGCCTGGCGCTGCCCGGCCTCGACGTACAACTCGTCCAGATCGGAGAAATGCACGAAGACGCTGCGGCGGGACACGCCGGCCCGGGTGGCTATGTCGGCGGCGGTCGGCACCTTGCCGGACTCCCGCAGAAGATCGAGGAGGGCCTCGGTGATCGCCCTCCGAGTCTGCTCCGGGCCACGCGAACGCTGATTCGAGCCGACCGTCCCCATGAGACCGCCAGTAGAGCAGGCCCCGTCCCCCAGTGCAAGTGAGCGCCCGCGCCGGCCGCCCGGATCGGCCGGGCGCCGCCGAGGCGGCGACTTCGCTGAGCATCTCGTCCTGGTCTGCCAGAATCATGGCGGTCTCACCGCGGACGCAGGCGAACGGGGCGGTGCGCACCGGCATCTCACTGCGCGGACGGGAGCGCGGTCCGCGGAGGTCAGGAGCAGGAGAGAGGGTGTGGCGGGCATGGAGCCTCTCCGGTCCGGTGATCCCCGGCGGGTCGGCGGCCACCGGCTGCTGGCCAGGCTCGGCACCGGCGGCATGGGCCAGGTGTTCCTGGGGCGTTCCCCAGGCGGGGCGCTGGTGGCGGTCAAGATCGTCCACCCCCAGCTGGTCCAGGATCCGGGCTTCCGGGCGCGGTTCCGCCGCGAGGTCGATGCGGCCCGGGCCGTCAGCGGCGCCTTCACCGCCCCCGTCATGGACGCCGATCCCGACGCCGCCCTGCCGTGGCTGGCGACCGCATACCTGCCGGGCGTGCCGCTGGACCTGGCGGGGCCGCTGCCGGCTCCCGCCGTCGCGGCGCTGGGCGCCGGGCTCGCCGAGGCGCTGGTGTCGATCCACCGCGCCGGGATCGTGCACCGCGACCTCAAACCGTCCAACGTCATCCTGGGGCTCGACGGGCCGAAGGTGATCGACTTCGGCATCGCCCACGCCGCGGGCGGCGCCATCGTCACCCAGGCGGGTTTCGCCGTCGGGTCCCCCGGCTTCATGTCGCCGGAGCAGGCCCGCGGGGCGCCGACGGGGCCCGCCGCCGACGTCTTCTCCCTCGGCGCGGTCCTGGTCTTCGCCGCGACGGGCGCCGGCCCCTACGGGCAGGGGCCGCCCCACGTGCTGATCTACCGCGCCGTGCACGAGCGGCCGCGGCTCGACGCCGTCACCGATCCGGGACTGCGCGCGGTCGCCGAGGAATGCCTGGACCCCGACCCGAGCAGGAGGCCGGCCCCGGACCGGCTGCTTCACCGGCTCGCCCCCCTCGTGCCGCAGAGCACCGACCTGCACGGCGTCGGCTGGCTGCCGGACCCCGTCGCCGCCCGCATCCTCCAGGCGGGCACGGACGTGCCCGACCTCCCGCTGACCGAGCCCCGGTCGGCCGTGGCCCAGGAACGGCGGCGGCTCCTGCTCCTCGGCGGGGCGGCCGCGTGCGTCGTGCTGGGCGTCGGGGGAGCCGTGCCGCTGGTCCGCGCACTGCGGGCGGCTTCCTCGGACGGGCTTGGCAAGCGGCCGCCGGCCGTGCCGCCCACCACGTCCTCCGCACCGGCGCCCCCGCCCATGCATGACGGCAAGGTGCTGTGGAAACGCTTCTCCGGCGACGACTTCCTCATCTCCACCCCGGTGGCGGCCGGCGGGCAGGTCTTCGTGGGCAGTGAGAAGCGGGGCCTGCTGGCATTCGACGCGAAGACCGGCGAAGCGCGGTGGCGACACCGGACCGCGCTGCGGATCGTCACCGGTCCCGCCGTCGCGTCGGGCCTCGTCTACGCCCTTTCGCAGGACGGAGTCCTGCACGCGGTCAACGCCCGCACGGGCAAGCTGAAATGGCGGCGGACGGTCGGGAACACCCAGGCGGACCCCGTGGTCGACCGGGGGCTCGTCTTCTGCGGCGGCGACGCCTTCCAGGCGCTCGACGCGTCCGGCGGCGCGGTCCGATGGCAGCGCGGCGGCGCCGCCCACACCCCCGCCATCGCCGACGGCACGATCTACGTTCCCAGCGGCAAGAGGCTCACCGCCTACGACGCGTCCACCGGACGGACCCGGTGGACGTACCAGTCCCCCAACGGCGTCCAGGACGCCGCGGCGGCGAACGGCATGGTCTGCTTCGCCGACTTCCAGGGGGAGAAGGTCCACGCGGTCGACGCCCGTACCGGTAAGCGGCGCTGGACGTTCGACATCGGGGAGACCGCCACGTCCCGGCCGGTGGTGACGGACCGCCTGGTGTACGTGTGCGACTACGGCGGGAAGGTCTCCGCTCTGGATTCCGCCACCGGGACGATGCGCTGGCAGATCCAGGTGGAGGGGGAGATCCACGCGAACCCCGTCCTGACCGGCGGCACCCTGTACGTCCCCAGCGGGATCTATTCCAACGGAGGCGTGTACGCGATCGAGGCCGGCACCGGCCGCAAGGTGTGGCGCTTCTGGACCGCCGGGGGCATCGAGTCCGGCGTGGCCGTCGCGGACGGTGTCGTCTACACCGGCTGCAAGGACGGTTACCTGTACGCTCTCGACGCGCGCGGTGGATCGGGCACCGCGACCGGGTGAAAGACGGGGAGCCGATGTCCGCGACACGTTCTGGAATCCCGCGGCAGGTGGGGCCCTACCGCGTCGTGTCCAGGCTGGGCGAGGGCGGCATGGGGCAGGTCTTCGCCGGCCGCTCACCCGGCGGCCGGACGGTCGCCATCAAGATCATTCACCCGGCCCTGGCGGAGGACGCCGACTTCCGGGCGCGGTTCCGGCGCGAGATCACGGCGGCCCGCGCCGTCGGCGGCGTCTACACCGCCCCGGTGGTGGACGCCGACCCCGACGCCTCGCCGCCGTGGCTGGCCACGGCGTTCCTGCACGGCATGTCGCTGGAGGAAGCCGTCGCCGCGCACGGGCCGCTGCCTCCCCCCGCGGTCCGCGCGCTCGGCGCCGGGCTCGCCGAGGCGCTGGTGTCGATCCACCGCGCCGGGGTCGTGCACCGCGACCTCAAGCCGTCCAACGTGATGCTCACCCCCGAAGGGCCGCGCGTCATCGACTTCGGCATCGCCCGCCCGAGCGAGGCCACCGCGCTCACGCGGACCGGCGCGGCCCTCGGCACCCCCGCCTACATGTCCCCCGAGCAGGCGTCCGGCGGTGCGGCCGGGCCGCCGTCGGACGTGTTCTCGTTCGGCGCCGTCCTGACCTACGCCGCCACCGGAGCCGGCCCGTTCGGGCAGGGCGCCGTCCACGAGATGGTGTACCGCGTCATGCACCTGCCGCCCCATCTGGAGGGCGTCCCCGATCCCGGCCTGCGCGCGCTGATCGCGGCCTGCATGGACAAGGATCCCGCTCGCAGGCCCGGCGCCGACTGGCTGCTGGCGCAGCTGTCCGCCGACCCGGCCGCCGCCGCGCAAGGCACGCATTGGCTTCCGCCGCCCATCGCGCACGACGTCGCCCGGCGAGGCGAGACCGCCGTCCCCGGCGGCTCGGGCCGCCGCGCCTTCCTGGCCCTCGGCGCGGGCGGCGTCCTGGCGGCCCTGGCCGGGGGCTCGGCCGGCGCCTTCCTCCTGCGGCGGGGCGGCGACTCCGCGGTCCGCTGGACGTTCGAGCTGCCCGACGACATGTACACCAGGGCGCCGCTCGCGGCGTCGCGCGGGACCGTGTACGTGTTCGCCTCCGCGAGGCTGGACGGCCGCACGTTCGCGCTCGACGCCCGGACCGGGCGGCAGAGGTGGCAGGCGGACTTCACGGCGGCCCGCGACTCGTCGCCGGCCCTGCTCGGCGGCAGGGGCTTCCTCTACGACTCCGCGAGCCGTGAGGCCGTGGTCGGGTTCGAGGAGGCGACCGGCAAGGCCCTCTGGACCCAGTCGCTGAAGAGCATCGGTCTCGCGCCCGTCGTGGTCGCCGGGTCCGGGGTCGTCTGCCTCACCGGAAGCAGCGGCACCGGGGAGTACGGGCTGTACGGGTACGACGCCGCGAGCGGCAGGCCGCGCTGGCAGTACAGCGTGGACACCCTGTTCCAGACCCAGGCGGCGCTCGCGGGCGGCCTGTGCTGCTTCAGCTCGGAGAAGGGCTTCGTCTACGGGATCGACATCGCCACCGGCAACGCGCGCTGGCAGGTGCGGACGGGTGCCGGCGCCGCCTCGACACCGGTGGTGGCGGGCGACCTGGTGGTGGTCGCCACCGAGGACGGCTCCGTCCTCGGCCTGGAGGCGGCCACCGGACGGAAGCGGTGGAGCGTCCCCCTCGGCGGCGCCGCGGCGTCCCAGAATGGGAAGGGAGCCCCGGTGGGGGTCGCCGGCGGCACCGTGTTCGTCGGCGGCCAGGACGGCACCCTCTACGCCCTCGACGCGGCGTCCGGACGCCGGCGCTGGCAGCGCCCCGTCGCGGGCGCCGCGGGAAGCGCCGGATCGCGTGGCTTCCTGATCCCCGCGGTGGGCGGAGGGGTCGCGGTGGCCACCGACAACGAGGGCAGGATCGTCGCCCTCGACGCCGCCACCGGCGCGCCCCGCTGGGAGCGCGGAGTGGGCAAGGGGCATGGTGAACGGCCCCTGATCTTGGGATCGCTGGTGTACTACGGCGCCATCGGCGGCCTGTCGGTCTTTGACCTGCCGACAGGCCGCCTACGCCACCGCTTCGAGTTCGAGGACGTCCAAAGCATCCTGGGCAGCGCGAGGTACTACACCGCGATGGACGGCACGGTGTACTGCGTCGTGGACGACACCGTCGTCCAGGCGATCCGCTACGAGCCGTGACACGGCTCTGAGCCCCATGGCTTAGACTCCCGCCGATCACCGATGGAAGAGAGGCGGCTCGGCCTTGCCTGCTGGCTTTGTCTACGCGTTGGAATTGAGCACGGGGATTATCGAGGTCGGCAGAACCGACGACTGGGAGCGCCGGCTCGGCGAGCACACCCGGGACTGCCTCAAACGGGGTGTCACCATCACCCGTCACGCACATGTCCTGGTCGCGGACGCCGAAGGCGCGGAAGAAGATCTGATCCGCGCGATCGGCCGGCAGCTCTCACGCACGGGCGCGGGGCGCGAGTACTTTCAAGGCGACTTCGCCGTCGCGCGGCGCGCGCTGAGCACGTTCGGGCAGGTTCGAGGGGACGAGGCGACCGTTGTCATCGGAGTGACTTTCAACGAGGTGTCCTCCGCCAGGTACATCAACCGTCTGGACGTAGCGTGGATTGTTGATCGGGTCTCCGATATATCGGAGGACGTCGACGAGTTCGAGGTGTTCTGCGACGGCCCTGACGTCGATACGG
>NZ_JBIQHY010000017.1:77945-87595 GCF_044508335.1 Actinomadura sp. | reverse complement strand
GCTGGTTCGCGAGATTGGCGGAGCGGAATTCGGACTTCTTTCGGGCGCCCTTCTTCTTGGCGTTGGCGAAGGGCGCGGATCCGAGGCTGTCAATGGCGCGCATAAAGGCGTCACCTCCGGGCGGGCGTGAATTCGGCCGCAATGGGGCCGACGAAATGGAAAGCTGTGCGCACGGCTCGCGCAGCAGGTCACAGGACTTGTCGGCGAGAGGAAGTGCGCTTGGGAAGAGAACGGGAGCGGGCTCGCGGCGATGCCGGGAGCGGCTCAACCGGAAGAGGATCAAAGGATCATGTCCAAGAGTTAGCCATAGTTTCCGGCCGGTGTCAACCCATTAATTTCCCGGTCGTCGACGGGGGTGGTGCGGCGGGGTGTGCGGATGGCGCAATCTGTGGGGTGCCCGTCGTTGACGCCATGAGCGGGGCGGGCCCAGCCTGGAGGCATGCGCGTCGCGTTCCTGATCTTCGACGGCGTGCCGCCCCAGAGAGACGAGGGAGTACGCATGACCACGTACGGGCTGCTGGTGTTCGAGGACGCGGAGGAACTGGACTTCGTGGGCCCCTGGGAGGTGTTCACGGCGTCGGCGATGATGCGCGAGCAGAAGGGCGGGGCGGAACCGGACAAGGCGGTGCTGGTCGCCGAGCAGTTGGAGCCGGTGCGGTGCGCCAAAGGGCTCCGGGTCGTCCCAGACCACACCTTGGAAGACCACCCGAAGCTGGACGTGCTCCTAGTGCCCGGTGGACGCGGCGCAAGGGAGACCCAGCCGCACAACCCGTCCGTCACGGGCTGGATAGCGAAGACCGCCGAACAGGCCGACTGGGTGACGAGCGTGTGCACCGGCTCGATCCTGCTGCACGCCGCAGGCCCCGCCAGGGGGCACAGGGTCGCGACCCACTGGGCGTCGGAGGACGCCCTGGAGGTTCGCGGCGATGTGACCGTCGTACGCGACGCGCGCTACGTCGTGGACGGCAACCTCGTCACCAGCCAGGGCGTGTCCGCGGGCATCGACATGGCTCTCTGGCTGATCGGGCGCATCCACGGCCGCGACCACGCGCGGGCGGTCCGCCGCTACATCCAGTACGAGCCCGCGCCCCCGTACCTGGCGGACGAGCCCGCGTACCCGGCCGACGAGCCCGCGTAGACGGCCGGCGGGACCGCCTGATCGGGACGCCCGTCGGAACGAACATTCCGCCATTCCAGTGATGATCTTCGCTTATCGGCATAATCACGCGAATGGCAGTGTCGCTTCCGGTGCGGTTCCGCAGCGATGGCGGGCGGGTGGCGGTGGAGACCGACCCCCTGCACGCCCCGCTGCGCGACTTTCTCATCAACGACCTGGGCGAGGACGTCTCCGCGATCGCGCGCGCCCAGGGGCGGCTGGGCGGCGGCTCGTCCGGTCCCTGGCGGGAGGACTACCGCTACCACCGCCTCGAATTCGACGGCACCACCGTCCGCGTGCGGGACGTCGGCGGGTGGGCGTCCTGCGACCTCGACCCGGCCGTTCTGCGCCAATGCCTGGACGAGTACCTCAACGAGATCGGCGCGCTGCGGAGCCGCCGTAGCCTCGAACGGGTGCTGGGCAAGCCGCGCAACGGCGAGCCGGTGGCGAGTTCCCTGGCGCTCGGGTCCGTGTCCCACCGGACGCAGGGCTGGGGGCTCATCCAGGCGCCGCGCGCCATGCTGGAGGACATCGCCGGGCTGACCCCGCACCCGGACGGCTGCCTCCCGCACGGCGTGCTGGAGACCGGCTCGGGCGCCTGCTGGGCCGACCTCGCCGTCCTGGACGAGAGCGGTACGCGCCTACGCGGCGGCACGAAGACGTTCATGCCGCGTGGCATCGACCCAGAACGCCTTATGGCGGAGCTTGGGAACACCCTCACGTCGGCCCGTTTCCTCGGCGGCATCCCGGGGGCGTGGTCCGGGGTCGTCGCCGGTGTCCCCGTGCACGGCTACGTCGACCCGGACGCCGTGCTGCGGCTGCCCTGCATGCCCATCGAGATCGAGGGCGTCGTCCGGCACGTGCGGGTGTTCTTCCCGGAGCTGGCCGACTCCGGGGTCGATCTGGAGGCGGCAGCGTCCGCCGCGGTGGCGATCGCCAAGGCCGTGAACGGGCCGCGCCACGTCCTGATGGCGTTCCTTCTCCATGACGTGCAGAGCCATCGCCACCACCTGGAGGTCGTGCGGGCGGCGCGTCCCGGCTGGGAGCACACGGGGAACGCCTGCCATCTGCGGGTCGACGTGCAGACCGTCCGGCTGGAGCACCTGTGGCTGCCCGGCCACAACTGCGAGATGCCGACGGGCGAGTTCGCCGGTGTCCTCTACGAGTACGAGCGCCTTATCGGCACGGGCGTCTCGTAGCCTCGTAGCCAGTCGAAGGGGGCGTGCATGGCGGTGCTGGGACGGACCCTCGGGCGAGCGGTGGACCGCTTCTTCGGCCTACCCGAGGCGACCGCGCCGGACGTCCAGATAAGGCGCGACTTGCGCGTGCCCATGCCGGACGGAGTCGCGCTCATTGCCGACCTGTACCGCCCGCGCGGGGCCGGGCCGATGCCCGCCGTGCTGATTCGCACCCCGTACGGCAAGCGGCAACCCGTGATGCGGCTGTACGCGGGGGTTCTGGCCAGGCGCGGGTTCCAGGTCGTCGTGCAGAACGTGCGGGGCGTCCTAGGCTCGGGCGGCGAGTTCCACGCCTTCCACAACGAGAAGGACGACGGTCTCGCGACGCTCGCGTGGGTTCGCGGCCGGCCGTGGTGTGACGGCAGGGTCGCCATGGTGGGTGCGAGCTACCTCGGATACACCGAATGGGCCCTCGCGCCCTACGCAGACCCTCCTCTGGAAGCGATGGGGCTCGGCATCACGGCGTCCGAGTTCGTGAGTTCCTTCTATCCGGGTGGTGCGCTCGCCCTCCACAACACGCTCGTCTGGTCGTCGTTGATGGGCACGCAGGGCGAGAAGAGGCGACCGCTCCACAACAGACGTGTCCGGCAGGCGATGCGCCACCTCCCGGTAGGGGAAGCGGACATCGCGGCCATCGGACGCCCCGAATCGTTCCTCCGCGACGTCACAGCCCACGCCGAACCCGGCGACGACTTCTGGCAGGCGACCGACCACAGCGCCGCCGTCCCGGACACGGCCACGCCCACCACGATGGTGACGGGCTGGTGGGACCTCTTCCTGCGCGGCCAGTTGCGCGACTTCACCGCCCTGCACGAGGCCGGACGCCAGGTGCGCATCACCATCGGCCCATGGGGGCACGACACGAAAGCGCTCCGCGCGATGGTCTCCGACCAGGTGTCCTGGCTGAACGCCCACCTGAACGGCGACAAGGCCCAGCTCCGCCAGGCCCCGGTGAGGCTCCACCTGCAGAAGGCCGGCCGCTGGCTGGACTTCGACCAATGGCCCCCGCCCGAGACCAAGCCCACGCCGCTCTACCTGGGCCGGAGCCTTCTCTGGGACGGGCCGCCGGACGCGGAACCGGCCACGTTCACCTACGACCCTCTCGACCCCACCCCGTCCGTGGGCGGGCCGCTCCTCTCACCCGGAAAGGGCGGGCAGCGGGACAACACACCGATCGAACGCCGCGGCGACGTGGTCGTCCTGACGGGCGCCCCGCTGGACGGCGACCTCGACCTCATCGGGCCGGTATCGGCGACCGTCCACGCGCGGACGAGCACCGGGCAGGGCGACCTGTTCATCCGCCTCTGCGACGTCGACCGCGACGGGGTCTCCCGCAACGTCACCGACGGCGTCCTGCGCATCAGGTCCGAAGGGGTGGTGCGGGCCGAGATCGAGATGCACCCGACCGCGTACCGCTTCGTGCGCGGCCACCGGCTGCGCGTCATGCTGGCGGGCGGCGCGTTCCCGAGATTCGCCCGCAACCACGGCACCGGGGAACCCGCCGGGCGGGCCGTCGCGTCCCGCCGCACCCGCTTCGAGATCCTCCGCGACGAGGACCACCCGTCCGCCGTCCACCTCCCGGTCTGGGACGGCTAGCTCGCTTCGCTCTCCGCGCGCAGGGCCTCGTACTCCTTGAGCACCCTCTTGCGCGCCCTGGCCGAGAGGCGGTCGATGTAGAGCCTGCCCTCAAGGTGGTCGGTCTCGTGCTGGAGGCAGCGGGCGAGCAACCCCGTCCCCTCCACCGTGACCTCGTTTCCGTCGACGTCGAAGCCGCGCACGGTCGCACGGTCAGGACGCGCCAGCCGCGCGTGCGGCCCCGGCACGGAAAGGCAGCCTTCCTCGTCGTCGTCCAGCCGCCGGTCCTCCAGCGCCGGCAGTTCCAGGACGGGGTTGACGACGGCGCCCTTGCGCCGCTCGCCGTCCGCGTCCGGGCAGTCGTAGACGAAGACGCACAGGTCGACGCCGATCTGGTTCGCGGCCAGGCCGACGCCCTGCGCCTCGTACATGCTGGCGAACATGTCGTCGGCCAGCTCCCGCAGCGCCGGGCCGAAGTCGTCGACGGGCCGGCACGGCCGGTGCAGGACGGGCGTCCCCACCAGCGTGATCGGCCGCACGCGTCCCACCATCACCACTCCCTCCCACGCTGATTACACCACGCGTCCCCGGCCGCGGAGCGTGCCCCGCTCGTCGCACACGGCCGTCCGCTCGTCGACGGGACGGGGCCGAGCCCTCGATCCGGCCGCGGCCGCCCCGCTACCTTCTCCACGTCCGCCGGACGGCCGGTGCGAGCCGCTCCGGGGGGAGCGGCCGGTCCTGTGAGCGCACCCGGGGGCCGGCGCGGCGGAACGGGGAGAGAGGGGTCACTTCGGGGGGAGTGGCCCCTCCGCCCGTTTCCACGGGTTCACGCATTTATAAGTTGACTATAAGACTTACGGCGAGAACGTGGAGCCGGCTGAGAAGCAAATGGCTCCGGGGCGTCTCACAATTCAGGCAACCGCGAATTGCTCCCTTTCGCGGTCCGCCTAGTGAAGGGTGCGCCCGATGAACAGGCATCTGACGAATGCGTTCAGAATGCTCCCCGCGGCCGCCGTGCTGGCCGCGGGCGCCGCGCTGGCGCCCGCCGCGCACGCCGCCGTCCCCGCCGCCGTCCCCGCCGTCCAGTTCGCCGCCGGCCCCTACGAGCGCGGGCCCGCGCCGACCGAGGCGAGCATCACCGCGGAGCGGGGCCCGTTCGCCATCGAGAAGATCGACGTCCCGGCCGGCAGCGGCGCCGGCTTCAACAAGGGCACCGTCTACGCGCCGACCGACCTCAGCCAGGGCACCTTCGGCGCCATCGCCGTCTCGCCCGGCTTCGTCTCCCCGCAGGCCCTGATCGACTGGTACGGGCCGCGCCTCGCCTCCCAGGGCTTCGTCGTGATGACGCTGGAGACCAACAGCCTGTTCGACCAGCCCGCCGCCCGCGGCGACCAGCTCCTCGCCGCCCTCGACTACCTGACCGGCAAGAGCGGGGTCAGGGACCGCATCGACGCGTCCCGGCTCGCCGTCATGGGCCACTCCATGGGCGGCGGCGGGACGCTGGAGGCGGAGAAGAAGCGGACCTCGCTGCGGGCCGCCGTGCCGCTCGCGCCGTGGGACCTGAACTACGACTGGAAGAACGTCCGGACCCCGACCATGATCATGGGCGCGGACAACGACCTCATCGCTCCTGCGGACTCCATGGCGCACTCTTATTACACGGGCCTCACCGGTGTGCCCGAAAAGGCGTACTTGGAACTGCGGAACGCCGGGCACATGACCTTCAATTCCCCCAACACGACCATCGCCAAATACGCCATCGCGTGGATGAAGCGGTTCGTCGACGACGACGTCCGGTATGAACAGTTCCTCTGCCCGGAGCCTCGGCCGGACAACGCCGTCGCCGCCTACGAGGGCACCTGCCCCACCGGCTGACTCCGGTCCGGACGGTGGCGGCGGCCGGCGCCCCGGCCGCCGCCGCCGTCCTCACCCGTCCTCCGCCGGGGACAGCCGCCGGTCGCCCGGGTCCAGGCGGACCAGATGGTGCAGCAGGAGCAGCAGCTCGATGCGCCGGTCCGGGTCGAGCAGGACACCGCCGAGCGTCTCCTCCAGCCGCCGGATCCGGTACCGGACGGTCTGCTCGTGCACCAGCAGCCGCTCCGACGCCGCCACCGCGTTGTCGCGGCACTCCATGTAGGTGAGCAGCGTCCGCGACAGCGCGTCCCGCCGGTGCGGCGGCAGCTTCATCAGCGGTGCGAGCCGGTCGCCGAGCGCCACGTCGAGCAGCTCCTCGCTCTGCGCCGCCACCAGGCTGGGCAGG
Organism: Actinomadura sp.; assembly: GCF_044508335.1. Classification (NCBI taxonomy): domain Bacteria; kingdom Bacillati; phylum Actinomycetota; class Actinomycetes; order Streptosporangiales; family Thermomonosporaceae; genus Actinomadura; species Actinomadura sp. The sequence continues at coordinate 81,366 of NZ_JBIQHY010000017.1, read as the reverse complement.
TGGTCGAGGCAGCGCAGCGGCTCCTTGCCCGGCAGGACGCCCCGCTCGACCAGCGCGAGGCCCCGCCGCGCCCAGCGCAGCGACAGCGCCGCGCGGGACGGCGGGACCGCCGGGCCGATCGCCGCCGACCGCGTGCCCTTGAGCGCGGCGAGCATCCGGTCGCGGCCCGGTCCGTCCGGGTCCGGGCAGATCACGTACGGCTCGGCGGCGTCCCAGTCGGCGAGGAAGATCGGCGGCAGCACCGGGGCCGCCTGGCCCGGACCCGGCCGGACCGCGACGGCGGCGAGCGTCCGCGGCACCGGCCAGCCCGCCGACCGCGCCACCTCCCCGATCGCCTCCGCGCTGGCCGGCGGCTCCACCACCAGCAGGTCGCGGAGCCGCCGCCGGAACCGCTCCCGCTCGCCCGCGATCTCGCCCTGCGCCCGCGCGTAGCCCTGCCCCGCCGCGCCCGCGATGCGCTCCAGGAACACGAACAGCGACTCGGTGATCTGCCCGAGGGTGTCCAGCGACCAGCCGAGCCGGCGCGCGTCCTTGATGAACCGGCGGCAGGCGACCTGCCCGCTCACCCGGATCGCCGTCTGCAGCCCGTCCAGGCTCCGCCCCTGCCGCGCCTCGTACGCGCCGATGCCCTCGAAGATCCCGGTGACCTTCTCCCAGTCCATGTCGGGGCGGCCGATCGCGTCCACGAACTGCCGGACGGACTCCTCGACGGCCCACCGCATCCGCCGGCCGTACCGGCTCTCCGGCGGCCGCGCGTACTCCGGGACGAGCGCCTGGATCTCCTGCACCATCTCGACGGCCGCGGCCTCCAGGTACGGAAGCATCGGCTCGGCGAACTCCGCCGGGACCTCGGAAAGCGGAAAGTCCGCGGCAGCGGACGACCTGTTCCGGCTCATGCACCCTCCTGTGCTCCTCCACACCGACCTCGTACGGACGTGGTGCTCCGGCCGGGAGCGCCCAGTTCCCGGACCGCGCCGCTCCCGGCACGGCCCCCAGGCCCGGCCGAACCGCCGAGCGCGAGCGCCCCGCCCCGGACGCGACCGCCTCACTCCCGGGGTACGCGTGTCACTCCCGGGCACGACCACGCCGCGTCGCTTCCGAGCACGCCGCTGCCGGCGCGTCGCACGGTCCCCCGCACCCGGCCCCGTCGCCGCGCACGTGCGTCCCACTCCGGCCACGGCCGCGCGTCGCCCCCGGCCGGTCCGCCCCCGGGGGCACGACTCCCTCGGACCCGCGCACGGCCGCGCGTCGTCCCCGGGCACGACCGTGTCCGTCCCGGACACGAGCGACTCGCTCCCGGGCACAGCCGTGCCGACCCCGACGACTCCTCTCAGCCTCCGGTTGGGGGACGCCTCTTCGATAGACGGCCACGGAAAGTTTCGACGGCCCGTGATTGTCACCCCGCTGACAGCCGCCGGCCGGCCGCACGGCGTGTCGCGGCGGGCCTGCACCGGGCCGCGGTACGCCCCGGCGGAGCCCGCCGCCCGGAGGCCCGGCGGCGAAAATAGATCTCCCCGCGGCGGACGTCCCCGCCCCGAACCGGAATTCTTTGCAAAAGAATCTCCCGGCCCGCCCAAACAACCAAGGTTTGCCTTTCAATAAGGCGGAGATCGGCAGGATCGATCGGACGTTACCGGCGAAACGGTAATGGCACGTCAACCGTCGTCCGGCGCGAAAACTTGACCCTGAGGAAGTCGACTTCCGATGCCGCCTGCGCAAAGGTCGTCCCCATGTATTCACGAATTCGAGCCGCCGGGTCGGCCGGGCCCACCGGCTGGCTGCTGGCCTTTCTCGGCGCCCGCGAGCAGGCGCTGCGCACCCACACCGGTCTCGCCGCGGGCCCCGCGGAATGGCTGCTGGTCTTCCTGGAGGTCGAGCGCACCGAGCTCGCCGCCCGGCAGCGTCCCGCCACCCTGCTCACCCGGCGCGACCGGCGCGAGGAGTCCCCGTTCGGCCGGCTGACCGCCCGCAGCGCGTAAAGGAAGTCATGACCATCGAGATGCTTCTCGCCGCCGTGATCGGCGGCGCGATCGGCCTCGCCGAGCTCGTCGCGCGCTACCGCGACAAGCCCGTCGGCGCCCTGCTGTCTCCGGGCGGCCTGCTGTTCGTCTTCGTCAACGCCAGCGCGTCCGTCGTCGCGCTGATCGCGGTGACCGCCGCCGGCTGGACGTTCGGGCTGCCCCCCGCCACGCCCCCGGCGAGCCTCATGGTCGTCCGGGTGATCGCCGCCGGCATCGGGTCCGCGGCCATCCTGCGGATGTCGTTCGCCCCCGCGCACAGCAAGGCCGCCGGGACCGGCCCCATCACCCTCCTCAACGGCATCCTCCGGCTCGCGGACGGCGAACTGGAGCGCAAGCGCGCGCTGAGCAGGCTGTCGCACAACGACCTGTCGGGGCTGTCGTTCGAACGCGACCACGCCGCCCTCGCCGAACTGTGCTGCCACCTCATGCGCGAGTTCGACCTGTCCGAGGCGCAGCGGCTCGGCGGGCTCGCCGCCGAGCTCAGCCACCGCGACGACCTCACCGACGCCGACAAGCTGGACTGCTGGGGCCTGGAGCTGACCCGCCTCGTCGGCGAGCGCGCCCTGCGGCAGGCGGCGCGGCGGCTGCGGGACCGCCCCCGGGACGAACCCCGGCCCGCCGTGTCCGAGGAGCGCGCCCCGGCGCCGGACACCGACCACCTCGTGGACACCGTGCCGCCGCCCCGCCCGCCCGTCGCCAAGACCTCCCGCCTCGCCGCGAGCACCTCCGCCCGCACGGAGCGCAAGTCGTTCAGCGACGTCTGACACCCGGAGAAATACCGGTGCGTCCCATTTCCGGGCGCACCGGTATTTTCGCGGAAGGGGCACTATTTCGGCCGGACGATATCGTTTTCGTCCCGCTCTTCCAGGGTCGCCGCGATACGGTGCAGTGCCTCCGCCAGCGACACGAGCGCCTGCACCTGGGCGGCCGCCATGAGATTCCCCGGCGACGGATCGGCGGCCTGCGCCTCCGCGGCCGCGTCGCACGCCTGCTGGCTCCACCAATGCACGCGGCGATCCTATTCGAGCGGCGAATGCGGCCACCGCCGCCGCGCCGCCGCATTACCGACACCGGAATGGAAAGGGCCAGACCCGTGAACCGAGGCCGTCCCCACACCGCATCCACTCCCGACCCCGCCGCAGAACCCGCGGCCGACCCCGTCACGAGACCCGCGGCCGAACCCGCCACCGAACCCCGCCGGCCCGGCGTCGGACCCGCCGCCGAATCCGCCCGGCCCGCAGCCGGACCCGGCGTCGCCCCTGGTGCGTGGTCCGCCGGTGGGCCGGCGGCTGGATCTGCCGGCGGGCATGTCGCGTGGTCTGCCGTGGGATCTGGTGCGGGGTCTGCCGGTGGGCCGGCGGCTGGATCTGCCGGCGGGCATGTCGCGTGGTCTGCCGTGG
>NZ_JBIQHY010000017.1:70617-77845 GCF_044508335.1 Actinomadura sp. | reverse complement strand
GCCGGTGGGCCGGCGGCTGGATCTGCCGGCGGGCATGTCGCGTGGTCTGCCGTGGGATCTGGTGCGGGGTCTGCCGGTGGGCCGGCGGCTGGATCTGCCGGCGGGCATGCCGCGCGGTCCGGCGTCGCCCCTGGTGCGGGGTCTGCCGGCGGGTCGGCCGCCGGGTCTGGCGGCGGGCATGCCGCGCGGTCCGCCGTGGGATCTGGTGCGGGGGCCGGTGGCCGGTGGGTTCCGCGTTGGGCCGGTAAACCGGTGTGCTGGCTGACCGCCGCCGAACTCGTCGACGCTCTCGGATACTTGGAGCGGCACCGGCCCGACGACGAGGTCCTCGGCCGCGCCGTCGCCGCCGAGTTCGCCCGGCGCACCGCCGCTACCGAGTTCGCCGACCGGACCGCGACCGCCCTTCCACCGCGCAGCGACCATCCGCCCGACTCTGGAGCCTGGCGCGACGGTCGGCCCGGTCCTCCCGGCCCGGTATGACCCGCCGCGCGGTCCTCCATGACCTGTTCGGGGGTCAGATGGCGGGTGCCGGTTCGGCGGGCTCTCGGGCGGTGGCGACCGGCGCGAGGGTCGTGCGGCGCATCAGGAGGAGGACGTGCCCGGGAGACTCGTCCGCCGCATGGGACAGAGCTTCTTCGCGCCCGGCTCCACCATCAGGCGCGCCCCGCCCAGCAGCAGGAACAGCACCACGATGGCCGCCGGCCCGCGGACCGCGGCCAGCAGCCCGTACACGGCGACATGGCAGACCAGCCCGGCCCGCATCAGCGGTACCGCGCCGAGCCGGTCGACGATCATCCCGCCGAGCAGCCCGCCGAACGCGGCGATGAGCGCCACCGCCCCGACGACGGCGCCCACCGAGGGCTTGCCCAGGCTCGTGTGCTCGCTCAGGTACAGCGGCGCGAACGGCATCGCCGCGAAGAACGCGAGAGAGTTCAGCAGCGCGCCGCCTTCGAGCAGCCGCTGGGCCGGACTGAGCCGCCATAACGGCGGTCGTGGCTCCGTCATGCGACCTCCCCGTCGGTCGGACGAGGCGAGCGTACGTCCCGGCACCGACAAAACCCGCGCATGGCGCCGCCGAGCCGGGTATTGAGGAAGCATGGAGGTCAAGCTGCGCAGGGTGTACGAGCCCGCCTCGTCCGAGGACGGCAAGCGGGTGCTGGTCGATCGCGTGTGGCCGCGCGGGCTGTCCAAGGACAAGGCCCGGCTGGACGCGTGGGAGAAGGACGTCGCCCCCTCGACCGAGCTGCGCAAGTGGTACGGCCACGACGTGGACAAGTTCGACGAGTTCACCGACCGCTACGACGCGGAGCTGCGCGACCCCGAACGCGCCGCCGCCTTCGACCGGCTCCGCGAACTCGCCGGCGACGGCACGATCACCCTGCTCACCGCCACCAAGGACATCGACCACAGCCAGGCCGCCGTCCTCGCCGCCCGCCTCCGCGACTCCGGCTGACCGCGACTCCGGCTGACCGCGACTCCGGCTGACCGCCCCGCGGATTGCCGCGGCCCGCCGGGCGCCTCCGAGGCGGGGCGAAGCGGCCGCCCGGGACGTGCGCCCGGGCGACCCGCCTTCGAGGGCTTCTTGACGGGCGGTTGAATTCACTTGCGGTCTTAATGGAACGATCCCTTTTAACGGGCGAGTTTCATGGACGGTCCAATGTCGCTGCTCGGGTGCCGGCCTGCTTTCGATTGGCTCGCTCCATTATGCCGATGGGCTGTTGAAAACCGCTGATTGACCCCTCTGAACTGGGAAGTTTACGCTCCCTTTGCGCAGGCTCCAGCGAGGAGGAATCGCATGCGTAAAGGGATTGCCGTTTCCGCTGCCGCCGCAATTTCCGGGATCGCCGTCACGGCCGGGCTCGCCGCGCCGGCCTCCGCCGCCCCGCTCCGCCGCGGCCCGGACGGGGTGACGATCGAGATCGCGACCGTCAACGGGTCCGGGTGCCCGGCCGGGACCGCCGCCGTCGCCGTCTCGGACGACAAGGAGGCGTTCACCGTCACCTACAGCGACTACATGGCGCAGACGGGCGGCTCCTCGGCGCCGACCGACTTCCGGAAGAACTGCCAGATCAACATGAAGGTGCACGTCCCGCAGGGGTTCACCTACGCCATCGCGTCGGCCGACTACCGCGGGTTCGCCTGGCTGGAGCCCGGCGCCAGCGCCATCGAGAAGGCCAGCTACTACTTCCAGGGCATGCCGCAGACCTCCGCCATCTCGCACAACATCAAGGGCGAGTACGCCGACAACTGGCAGTTCACCGACACCAATGACGTCGCGCAGCTCGTCTACAAGCCGTGCGGCGAGGAGCGCAATTTCAACATCAACACGGAGCTGCGGGTGCTCAGGGGCACCTCCGATCCGGCCAAGACGAGCTTCATCTCCATGGACTCGACCGACGGCACGATCAAGACCACCTATCACTTCGCCTGGAAGCAGTGCCCGCCGTGGTGGCGAGCACCCCGGTGACTCCTGGAGCCCCCCGTTGAGCCGCCCCGAGTAAAGGAGTAACGACCGATGCGCAAAGGACTGACCGTTCCGGCGGCCTGCGCGGCCGCCCTGGCGCTGCCGCTGTCCGCGGCCCCCGCCGCGTCCGCCGCCCCCGCCGACCCGCCGCCCCCCGACCGGATCGTCATCGACGTCCTCACGGTGAACGGGTCCGGCTGCTCGCCCGGCACCGCCGCGGTGGCGACGGCGAGCGACAACACCGCGTTCACCGTCACCTACAGCGACTACCTGGCGCAGGCCGGCGGGAACTCCAACCCGACGGACTTCCGCAAGAACTGCCAGATCAACCTGCGGGTGCACGTCCCGCAAGGGTTCACCTATGCGATCGCCGGCGCCGACTACCGCGGCTTCGCCTACCTCGCCGCCGGCGCGACCGGCATGGAGAAGGCGAACTACTACCACCAGGGCATGGCGCAGACCACGCCGGTCAGCCACACGATCAAGGGCGCGTACTCGGACAACTGGCAGTTCTCCGACCGGACGCCCGTCACCGAGCTGGTGTTCAAGCCGTGCGGCGAGGACCGCAACTTCAACATCAACACCGAGCTGCGCGTGTACCAGGGCAGCTCGGACGCGTCGGAGACCAGCTTCATGGCCTTCGACTCGGCCGACGGCGGCGTCAAGACCACCTACCACTTCGCGTGGAAGAAGTGCCCGGGCTGACGACACGCCCCCCGCTCCAGCCGGGCCGCGTCCCCGCCCAGGGAAGGACGCGGCCCGGCATCGTGTCCGGGACCGTGCCGCCTCCGGGGGCGGGCGTCGCGCTAGGACGGACGCCGACTCAGTCCATTGTTCGTCCGAGGCAGTGTTGTGAGCGGGTCGGTGAAAGGTCTGTTGTCAGTCATAGACGGGTTCCGACCTGCGGTCACCCTGTCTCAGGCGGTGAAAAGCAGGTTTTACAGTGGAGGGGTCTGAAGGAAGGAACCCGACCATGCCACTGGCCCCCCGTCTGCCGGCGCCGCCCGAGACCCTGGCCCTCCTGGAAGAGTCCTACGACAGGGTCCTCCGGCGGGACCCCGGCGAACCGGAATTCCACCAGGCCGTCCACGAGGTTCTCGAATCGCTCGGCCCGGTGCTGGCGGCCCGGCCCGGGCTGGCCGCCGCCAAGATGGTCGAGCGGCTGATCGAGCCGGAGCGGCAGATCATGTTCCGGGTGCCCTGGCAGGACGACAACGGCGAGATCCACGTCAACCGCGGCTTCCGTGTCGAGTTCAACGGCGCGCTGGGCCCGTACAAGGGCGGGCTCCGCTTCCACCCGACCGTCAACCTCGGCATCGTCAAGTTCCTCGGCTTCGAGCAGATCTTCAAGAACGCGCTGACCGGGCTCGGCATCGGCGGCGGCAAGGGCGGCAGCGACTTCGACCCGCACGGCCGCTCCGACGAGGAGGTCATGCGGTTCTGCCAGTCGTTCATGACCGAGCTGTACCGCCACGTCGGCGAGCACACCGACGTCCCGGCCGGGGACATCGGCGTCGGCGCCCGCGAGGTCGGCTACCTGTTCGGGCAGTACCGCCGCGTCACGAACCGCTGGGAGGCGGGCATGCTGACCGGCAAGGGCGCCCTGTGGGGCGGCTCCGCCTGCCGGACGGAGGCGACCGGCTACGGCAACGTCATGTTCACCGCCGAGATGCTCCGCCGCCGCAACGAGGACCTCGACGGCCAGCAGATCGTCGTGTCCGGCTCCGGGAACGTCGCGATCTACACGATCGAGAAGGCGCAGCAGCTCGGCGCCAACGTGATCACCGTGTCCGACTCCGGCGGCTACGTGGTGGACGAGAAGGGCATCGACCTCGACCTGCTCAAGCAGGTGAAGGAGGTCGAGCGGGGCCGCGTGTCCGACTACGCCGAGAAGCGCGGCGGGTCCGCCCGGTACATCCCCGGCGGGCGAGTATGGGACGTTCCGGCCGACATCGCGCTGCCGTCCGCCACGCAGAACGAGCTGGACGCGGAGGCCGCGCGGATCCTCGTCCGCAACGGCGTGAAGGCGGTGTCCGAGGGCGCCAACATGCCGACCACGCCGGAGGCGGTGCACATCTTCCAGGACGCGGGCGTCGCGTTCGGCCCCGGCAAGGCCGCCAACGCCGGCGGTGTCGCGGTCAGCGCGCTGGAGATGCGGCAGAACGCGAGCCGCGCCTCCTGGTCCTTCTCCCGCGTGGAGGAGGAACTGTCGACGATCATGACGAACATCCACGAGACCTGCTACGAGACCGCCGAACGCTACGGCGCCCCCGGCGACTACGTCGTCGGCGCCAACATCGCGGGCTTCGAGCGCGTCGCCGACGCCATGCTCGCCCAGGGCCTCATCTGACCCGAACCGAAGCTCTGCTTCACCTGCCCCTTCCCGGGACGGGCGCCTTCAACGGCGAGGGCCCCGCCCGCTCCGGCCTCCGGTGCTTTCAACGACGAAGGCCCACCCACTCGGCCGACTCCCCGACCTCCCGGCTCCCCGAACCCCGACTTCGCGCACACTCTTCTCTTTTGCGCCCCGTGATCCCGCCACGTCCGGATCGCCCCTCACCCCCGCTGACGCCTTGCCTCGCCTCGGCGATTTTCCGGTCGCGCGGGGCATGGACGTGGAGTGGAGATCCAGGCAGGGAGAGACCGTCGCAGGCTTGTGCTCCGCATGGTCCTGCGCACGTCTTTGATCACGCTGTGCCTGCTGATCGCCTACTTCGCCGCGCCGCTGACCAGGCCGTTCACGACGATGACCGGGGTGGTGCTGATCTGTGCGCTCGCCGCGCTGGGCGGTCTGGTCAGCTGGCAGGCACGGGCGATCGCGCGCTCGTCCATGCCCCGGCTGCGCACCGTCGAGGCCATCGCGACGTCCCTCCCCGTGTTCCTCATCGTGTTCGCCGCGGGCTACTGCCTGATGGAGAACAGCGCGCCGGACGCCTTCTCCGAGCCGCTGACGCATGTCGACGCGCTGTACTTCACCATGACCGTCTTCTCATCGGTCGGGTTCGGAGATATCGCACCGCGGTCGCAGGGGGCGCGGGTGCTCACCATGGTCCAGATGATCGGTGACCTGGTCTTCCTCGGGTTGGTCGTGAAGGTCCTGATCGACGCGATGCGCAGAGGCGTCGAACGCCACGGCCACGGCGACAGCCCATAACCGCTACGGACCGCCGCCGTCGTCCGTTGGGGCCTGTGGGTTTCAGGCCATGGTTCATAGGACGGCGTAGACGGCCTTTCCACCGTTCTCATGCCGCACCCCGCAGTGGACGGCCAGCGCCTCGACGATCCCGAGCCCTCGTCCGTTGAGGTCCAGGGGGCCGGCCGGTCTTCTCTGCGGCAGGCCGGGAGACTGATCCCACACTTCGACCGTGATGTGGCCGGGGACGTCCTCGGCGACCGTCACCCGGATTCCGGTGTGCGCGGCCGCACGAACCGAGTTGGTGACCAGTTCGGACACGACAAGGCAGACATTTTCGGCTATTTCTTCCGCGCAACCCAGCGCGAGCGCGGCCTGCTTAGCGGCATTTCGGGCAATTCCTACACTCGCCGGCGTCGCGAGACAGGTGAAGGTGAACCTCCGGTCCTGCTCCGTCCGCAGTGCCGACGCGAGTGAGGTGATCTTGGTTTCTTCGGGGGTCGTACTCATCGGTTCGCTTTCGCTGCGCCTGTGAATTCCGCCCCACAGATTGACGCCTCCGATGGGAGGTGACTATATGAATGCTTGGTACTTCGAGTTATACCAACCGTGGAGGGTCAGACATGCCCCCATCTGTCCCCATAGATCCCCGCCACAGCATGAGAGCTCAGCTGGCCTACACACTGCGGCTGATGCGCGAGGCGAGAAGCATGAGCCAGAACGACCTGGCGAAGGAGTTGTACGCGACCCGCGAGACCATCGCCGCCTACGAGAGCCGCCGGAACCGCCCTGACGAGGACTTCTGCAAGAAGCTGGACGAGTTCTTCGGAACCGGCGAGATGTTCCAGGGCCTCTGGCATCACGCCAAGCGCGAGCACCTCAATGAGTGGTTCGAGGCGTATATCGCTCACGAGAACGAGGCGACCGAGATTCGCACCTTCCAGCCGCTCTACATCCCCGGTCTACTGCAGACCGAGGGTTACATGCGCGCTACCGCGTACAAGGGCCAGGTAAATGAGGAACTCATCGCGCAGCGACTTGCGCGCCGGGACATCATAACCCGGGTCGAGAACCGTCCCCACCTCTTCGTCGTCCTCGACCAAGCGGTGGTCCTCCGCAACTGGCCGGATGGAAGTGTCATGCGCGAGCAACTTCAGCATCTGCTCGATGTCGGAGAGTTGCCGCATATACACATCCAGGCAGTGAAGATGTGTGCAGGATGGCACCCTGGGCTGGACGGACCGGTGGTCATGCTCACCAAGGCGGATAGGTGCCGCATCGGGTATGTAGAAGCCCAATTCGGTGGGAGACTGATCGAAGATCCGGCCGAGGTCACCCGGCTGGGCATTCGGTTCGACGAGATCAGGTGCCATGCGCTGTCCGAGGAGGGCACGCGGGACCTGATTCGGAAGACGATGGAGACGATGCAAGATGATCCGCTGGCGTAAGAGCAGCCACAGCCAGGGCGGCGGCCAGGGCGAGTGCGTCGAGGTCTCGACCGACACCTCGATCCGTCTGATTCGGGACTCCAAGGATCCGGAGGGGCCGCGGCTGGCCCTGGAGCCTGGCGAACTAGCGGCTCTGGTCAACCGGATCAAGGCCGGTGACCTCGACCTTTAGCCGCCTCCCCC
>NZ_JBIQHY010000017.1:53290-70517 GCF_044508335.1 Actinomadura sp. | reverse complement strand
CGGCTCTGGTCAACCGGATCAAGGCCGGTGACCTCGACCTTTAGCCGCCTCCCCCCACGCGGTCAGAGGTATCGAACCGTATTGGTTGTTCGACGAATTGGTGGTGGGGGTGGCGCTGCGTACGGTGCCGCCCCTCCAAAGTCAAGGCCCTCAGGTGGGCGAGGTTTCGTGTGACCGCTGCGGGTTGGTCGCGCGGCGGCGGTGCGCCAGGTCGGCGGCTGCCTCCGGCCATCGCGGGTGGTCGAAGGTGAAGCCGGCTTCTGTGAGGCGGCCGGGGATTACGCGGCGGCTTTTCAGGAGCAGTTCGGTGTCTGAGCGGATTGCCAGTGCTCCGAGCTCCGCCATCCATGCGGTCGCGGGGAGGCCCACCGGCATGCGCCAGGCGGTTCGCAGGGCGCGCATGAACGATCGGTGCGGCAGGGGCTCCGGGGCGGCCAGGTTCACCGGGCCGGTGAAGTCGTCCCGGTCGATCAGGAACTCGACCGCTCGGACGAAGTCCTCATCGTGGATCCAGGACACGTACTGCGCGCCGCCCGCGACCGGGCCGCCCAGGCCGAGGCGCGCCAGCCATGACAGGACGTCGAACACCCCGCCGCGGTCCGGGCTCATCACCATGGCCGCGCGCAGGGCGACCTTGCGGGTGTGCGGGGTCGCGGCACGGTCCTGCTCCCGCTCCCAGTTCCGGGCGATCCGGACGCTGTACTCCCAGTAGCCCGGCACGCCGGGCTCGCGGCCGCCGATCACGCCGGTCGCCTCGTCGTTGGGCGCGTCGAACCGGTGCGCGTAGATCGTGGCGGTGCTCATCTGCAGCCACACCCGCGGGGGCTTCGCGGCGGCCGCGATCGCCTGGCCGACGGCGCGTGCGGACAGCACGCGCGAATCCATCATCTCCTGCAGGTTCGCCGGCGTGTACCGGCAGCTGACGCTGCGGCCGGCCAGGTTGATCACGACGTCGCCGCCGTCGATCACGTCGGCCCACGGTCCGAGCGTCCGCCCGTCCCAATGGACCTGGCGTTCGTGCGCGGGCCTCCTGGTCAGGACGACGACCTCGTGTCCTGCCGCCGTCAGGGCGCGGTCCAGGATCGTGCCCACCTGTCCGGTTCCCCCGGGGATCACAACCTTCATGGCGTCACCCTTTCCTCGGGGCGAGCCTAGCGGAGTTTTGAACGCGTTCAAATGTCGGCGTGGTCACATCGGCGGCGGCATGGGCTCCTGGACGGCGCACGCGCCGCCGACCGCGAGCGTGCTCGCCGAGGCGGCGGACAAGATCGTCTTCACCGGCGGCACGGCCGCGGGACGCGGGTTTCCCGGGCCAAGGCACGGGCACGTGAGTCACCATTGCTAGGACGTGTCCTTCGACCGGGGGGTTTCGAAGATGACCGCGGGGTGGTACGGGGCCGGGGGGATGGACCCGTTCGAGGAGATGCTCGCCCGCTTCTTCGGCTCGCGGGCGCACCGGCGCCCGCAGGAGCGGATCAGCATCGCCCGGCTGATGAGCGAGCCCGCGCGCGAACTGGTGCGGGACGCGGCGGCCCAGGCGGCCCGGTGGGGCAGCGTCGATCTGGACACCGACCACCTGCTGTGGGCGGCGACCCGGCAGCAGGGCACCCGGCAGTGGATCGTGCGGGCCGGTGCCGACCCCGACAAGATCAAGGACGAGATCGAGAGCCATGCCCGGCGGGGCGAGCCGCGGGACGTGCCGCCGGAGCTGACGCCGTCCGCCAAGCGGGCGCTGCTGGATTCGCACCAGGTCTCGCGGGCGCTCGGGTCGTCCTACATCGGGCCCGAGCATCTGCTGTTCGCGCTGGCGCTCGACCGGGGGTCCAGCGCGGGGCGCATCCTCGACCACGAGCACGTGACGCCCGACACGCTCCAGCAGGCGGCGACGGGCGGCGGGCCGGGGCAGCCGCCGGGCGGCGGGGGCGGCGGGCAGCCGTCCGAGACGCCGACGCTGGACGAGTTCGGCCGCGACCTGACCGCGCTGGCGCGGGAGGGCCGGATCGACCCGGTGATCGGGCGGGAGCGGGAGATCGAGGAGACCGTCGAGGTGCTGTCGCGGCGCACCAAGAACAACCCGGTGCTGATCGGCGACCCGGGGGTCGGGAAGACCGCGATCGCCGAGGGCCTCGCGCAGCGGATCGTCGACGACGAGGTGCCGGAGACGCTGCGCGGGAAGCGGCTCGTCCAGCTCGACCTCGGCGGGGTCGTCGCCGGCACCCGGTACCGGGGCGACTTCGAGGAGCGGCTGAAGAAGGTCGTGGACGAGATCCGCGACCACGCCGACGAGCTGGTCGTGTTCATCGACGAGATCCACACGATCGTGGGCGCGGGCAGCGCCGAGGGCGCGATGTCCGCGGGGAACATGCTGAAGCCCCCGCTGTCGCGGGGCGAGCTGAACGTCGTCGGCGCGACCACCATCGACGAGTACCGCCGCAACATCGAGAAGGACGCGGCGCTGGAGCGCCGGTTCCAGCCGATCCTGGTGTCGGAGCCGAGCCCCGACGACAGCATCGAGATCCTGCGCGGCCTCCGCGACCGCTACGAGGCGCACCATTCGGTGCGCTACAACGACGAGGCGCTGGTCGCGGCCGTGGACCTGTCCAGCCGGTACCTGACCGACCGGTTCCTGCCGGACAAGGCGATCGACCTGATCGACCAGGCGGGCGCCCGCGTCCGGCTGCGCGCGGGCACGCGGGACGGCGGCAGGCGCGAGCTGGAGCAGCGGCTCGACCGGCGGCGCCGGGAGAAGGACCAGGCCGTCGCGGACGAGGACTACGAGAAGGCGTCCGAGCTGCGCGACGAGATCGCCCGGCTGGAGAAGGACCTGGAGACCGCCCGCGACGACGACGCGCCCGCGACCGTCCCCGAGGTGGCCGTCGAGGACGTCGCCGAGGTCGTCTCCCGGATCTCCGGGGTGCCGGTCACGCAGCTCACGCAGGCCGAGAAGGAGCGGCTCACCCGGCTGGAGGAGCACCTGCACCAGCGCGTCATCGGGCAGGAGGACGCGGTGGAGGCGGTGGCGCGGGCCGTCCGGCGGTCCCGTGCCGGCATGGGCGACCCGGACCGCCCGATCGGCGGGTTCCTCTTCCTCGGCCCGACCGGCGTCGGCAAGACCGAGCTGGCGAAGGCCCTGGCGGAGGCCCTGTTCGGCAGCCAGGACCGGATGATCCGGTTCGACATGAGCGAGTTCCAGGAGCGGCACACCGTCAGCCGGCTGATGGGCGCCCCGCCCGGCTACGTCGGATACGAGGAGGCCGGGCAGCTGACCGACGCCGTGCGGCGGCAGCCGTACTCGGTGATCCTGCTGGACGAGATCGAGAAGGCGCACCAGGACGTGTTCAACGTCCTGCTCCAGCTCCTCGACGACGGCCGGCTGACCGACGCGCAGGGCCGCACCGTCGACTTCCGCAACACCGTCGTGATCATGACGTCCAACCTGGGCTCCGAGCTGATCGCCGGCACCAACGAGATCGGCTTCGGCGGGCGCGACGGCGAGGGGGGCGCGCTCAGCGACCGGATCATGCGGCGGCTGCGCGAGTCGTTCCGGCCCGAGTTCCTCAACCGGATCGACGAGATCATCGTGTTCCGGCGGCTGGAGGCGGGCCAGCTGCGGCAGATCACCGACCTGCTGCTGGACGAGACGCGCCGCCGCCTCCGCGCCCAGGACGTCGACGTCGACTTCACCCCCGAGGCCGTCGACTGGCTCGCCGAGCGCGGCTACCAGCCGGAGTTCGGCGCCCGGCCGCTGCGCCGCACGATCCAGCGGGAGGTGGACGACCAGCTCGCCGACCTGCTGCTGTCCGGCGACCTGGAGCACGGCCGGCACGTGGAGGTCTCCGCCGCGAACGGCGGCCTGCAGTTCGACGTCAGCACCGAGTAAGGGCTACAGTCCTCCTGCAACCCTTACAGGAGGACGTGTGCTCATTTCCCTCGCCGACTACGCGGCGGGTGTCGAGGTCGCGAACGACCTGGTCGCCACGTCGCCGGACGCGCGGGGCGCCGAGGCGCTCACCGGCCCCGCCGAGCTGGCCGCCCTCCTCGCGGCGTACGACGTCCGGACGCCCACCGCCGCGGACGTCGAGCAGGTGCGCCTGCTCCGCCGCGAGGTGCGCGCCGTCATGGAGGCCGGGACCGCCGAGCGGGCGGTGGAGGGCGCGTCGCTGCTCGCCGGGCACGCCGGGCTGGCGCCCGTGCTGCGCCGCGACCCGTCCGGCCGGTGGCAGTGGTACGTCCCGACCGCCCGGGACGCGTCCCTCGCGGGCGAACTGGCCGCCGTGCTCGGCGTCGCGCTGCTCGGGCTCGTCCGGGCGCTCGGCCACGACCGGTTCCGCGCGTGCGCCGCGCCCGGCTGCCGCGGCGTGTTCGCCGACGCCAGCCGCGCCGGGCGCCGCCGCTACTGCATGCCGGAGCGGTGCGGGAACCGGCTGAACGTCGCCAACCACCGCGCCCGCAGGCGGGAGGCGGCCCGATGACCCTCACCGGCGCGATCCGGCTCCCGGACGGCGCGTGGATCAGGGGCCGCGGCCTGCGCGACCCGCTGCCGGACGGCCCCGAACCGGACTTCGGCCTCTACCTGGGCTCGGCGAAGCTCCGCCGCCGCCACGGGCCGGCGCTGCGCTGGGAGTCGGCGTGGCTCGACTGGCCCGACTTCCGGCTGCCCCGCGACCGGGACGAGGCCGTCCGGCAGATCCGCGCCCTGCACGAGCGGGCCGTGGCCGGTGAGGCGGTGGAGGTCGCCTGCGGCGGCGGCGTCGGGCGCACGGGCACCGTCATCGCGTGCCTGGCCGTCCTGTCCGGGGTGGACCCGTCCGAGGCGGTCGTCTGGGCGCGCGAGCACTACCACCGGCGCGCCGTGGAGACCCCGTGGCAGCGCCGCTGGGTCCTGCGCTTCCCGACGGACCCACGACCCCGGCGAGGCGGCTAGGCGCCCAGGATCAGGGTTGCGGCGTGCTCGCCGATCATCATGCTGGGGGCGTTGGTGTTGCCGCCGGTGATGCTCGGCATGATCGACGCGTCCGCGACCCGCAGGCCCTCGATGCCCCGCACCCGCAGCGCGGGGTCGACGACGGCCCGCTCGTCCGACCCCATGCGGCAGCTGCCCACCGGGTGGTAGACGGTCGTCGCGCGGTTCGGCAGCTCCTTCGCCAGCGCGGCCCGGTCCGGGAAGGACGGGCCGGGGGACAGCTCCAGCTTGACGTCCCCGGCGATCGCCTTGTTCGCCATCACCTCCCGGACGAGCTCGATGCCGTCCAGCAGCAGCCGGGCGTCGTCGGGCTCGCTCAGGTAGCCGGGGTCGATCACCGGCGGGGCGGACGGGTCCGCCGACCCGAGCCGGACCGTGCCGCGGCTCTTCGGGTAGATCAGCGTCGGCATGATCGTCAGCGCGGGCCGCTTGTCCACCTTGTGGCGCACCGGGGCGTCCTGGTTCGGGAACGGGTACGACCACGGCAGCGCGTGGATCTGCAGGTCGGGGATGTCGCCGGCGTGCCCGGTGCGGACGAACCCGACCGCCTCGAACACGCTGCGGGCCACCCACGTCCCGCCCTTCGTCCACTCCTTGGCGACGCCCCGCGCGAAGTACGGCGCGGTGCCCCGGTGCCGGGCCGTGTCCATGACGAACGTCATCGGCACGAACATGTGGTCGTGCAGGTTGTCGCCGACGGGCAGGTCGGCGTGCACCTCGATGCCGTGCTCCCGCAGGTGCGCGGCGGGGCCGACCCCCGACAGCATCAGCAGCTGCGGGGACCCGAACGCGCCGGCCGCCAGCACGACCTCCTTGGACGCCCGGATCGTCGACGTCCCCTTCTTCGTGACGACCTCGACGCCCGTGGCCCGGCCCTTGTCGATCACCACGCGCCCCACCAGCGCACCGGTCAGCACCGTCAGGTTCGCGAGCCCGTGGTCGTCGAGGTAGCCGACGGACGAGCTGTAGCGCAGCCCCTTGTCGACGCTCTGCTGGAAGACGCCCGCGCCCTCCTGCTCCTCGCCGTTGTAGTCGTCGTTCCGCTTCACCCCGGCCGTCTCGATCAGCGCCTCGATGAACGCCTCCGACGCGGGCGTGAGGTCGCGCTGCCGGGTCACCTGGATCGGCCCGCCGGCGCCGCGCAGCTCGCCGGCGCCGTCCTCCCAGTTCTCCATGCGCTTGTAGCTGGGGAGGACGTCGTCGAAGCCCCAGCCGGCGCAGCCGTCCGCGGCCCAGTCGTCGTAGTTCCTGCGGTGCCCCCGCACGAACAGCATCCCGTTGATCGACCCGGACCCGCCGAGCACCTTCCCCCGCGTCTGCGGGATCTTCCGGTTCAGCGCGTGCTCCTGCGGGGCGCTGTAGAACCCCCAGTCCAGCTTCTTCTTCAGCTGCGGGACGTTGTGGAAGACGGCGATCAGGCCGGGCTTGCGGACCAGCGGCGTCCGGTCCGGCCCGCCCGCCTCCACCAGGACGACGCTCGCCCCCGAATCGGCGAGCCGCCGCGCCAGCACGCACCCCGCGCTCCCGGCCCCCACCACCACGTAGTCAGCGGTCTGGTCCATGTCTTCCTCTCCGCCGGTGCCCGCGCACGCGCGGACGACCCCAGTCGAGGGCCCGCGCCCGGCCCGATCGTCACCGCCGGCAGGCGGCTCATGGGTGCGCCGATCGTAAGAGCGCCGGAACCCCCGTCCAACCCCTGTCCCGGTCACCGGAACCCCCCGAGGGCGGGATGGGGCTGGCCCCACCCCCGTTCAGGGAGAGCACACCAGTGTCCGGGGGAGCGCGCCCGCCTAGCGTCCAGGTGACATGACCAAGATTCAGCGGATCATCGCGTTGCTGCTGGGAGCCGCGGCGGTCGCCGCCACCGCGGCGGCGCCGGAGCCGGCGCGGGCCGGACAGGCCCGCTGCGCCGACCATCACGCCCTGCGGGCGGCCCTGGAGCGCATGACGCGCGTCCACGGCCTGACGGGTGCGGCGGTGCGGGTCGACGACCCGCGCTGCGGGACGTGGACGCACGCGAGCGGCGTCGCCGACCGGCGGACGGGCCGTCCGATGACCTCTGGCCTGCGGGGGCGGATCGGCAGCATCACAAAGACGTTCACGGCCGCCACGGTTCTCGCGCTGGCGGCGGAGGGCCGCGTCCGCCTGGACGCGCCCGTGGCGCGCTACCTGCCCGGCCTGATCGACCGGAACGGCTACGACGGCCGGAAGATCACCATCCGGAGCCTGCTGCGGCACACCAGCGGCCTGCCCGACCACATGGACACGTTCGAGAGCACCGAGGACTTCCGCTTCCGGCACTTCGAGCAGGAGGAGCTGGTGGCGCGGGCGCTGACCCTGCCCCGTCCCGCGCCCGGATGGCACTACTCCACCACCAACTATGTGATCGCCGGGCTCATCGTGGAGAAGGCCACCGGGCACGCGGTGGAGGACGAGGTGTCGCGCCGGATCATCACGCCGCTGCGGCTCCACGACACCTACTGGCCCGGTGACGAGACGTGGATCCGCGGCCCGCATGCGCGCGGCTACGTCCGCGAGGAGGACGGCTCGTACACCGACTACACCGAGATGAACATCTCGGCGGGCGGGGCCGGTGGCGCGCTCATCTCCACCCCGCGCGACGTCAGCGCGTTCCTCGGGGCGCTGACGGGCGGGCGGCTACTGCCTCCGGCGATGCTCGCGGAGATGAAGCGGACCGTCCCCGCCGACCCCGACCGCGTGTGGGAGGGCGCGCGGTACGGCCTCGGGCTTATCGGCACGCCGCTGCGCTGCGGCGGCACCTGGTGGGGCCACGCCGGCGACATCGACGGCTTCACGGCGATCTCCGGCACGGCGCCGTCCGGGCGCCGCGTCGCGGTCGCCTTCAACGAGAACCCGTCCACCTTCGAAGCGTTCACCGGCGAACTGGACCTCGTCCAGACCGCCCTGTGCGAGGAGGCCGCATGAAGACGATCCGACGGGCGGCGGCGCTGACCGGCGCGGCCGCCGCGCTGGCACTGCTCGCCCCCGCCGCTTGGGCGGCCCCGGCCGGGGAGCGCGGCGCCGCCGGTGAAACGGGAGGCGGCCTCGGCCGGTTCTACCACCAGCGGCTCACCTGGAAGGCGTGCACGCTCGGCCCGGACGACGAGGTCGGCGCGGAACTCGACAGGGCCGGCGCGCGGTGCGCCGACGTGACCGTCCCGCTCGACTACGCCCGGCCGGACGGCCGGACGATGACCGTCGCGATCTCCCGGCTCAAGGCGTCCGACACCGGGCACCGCATCGGGACGATGATCCTCAACGGGGGCGGGCCGGGGCCGTCGATCGACATGCCGCCCTACATGCGCGACCTCATGGGCGCGGCGGGGCCGCGCTACGACCTCGTCGGCATGGATCCGCGCTCCCTGGGCCGCAGCGGCGGAATCGACTGCGGCTGGCCGGCCGCCACATGGATCAAGGGCGCGGGCGCGACCCGCCGCTCGTTCGACCGGTCGGTCGCGTTCGCCGAGGACCTGGCACGGCGATGCGCGCGGACGAACGGCGATGTCCTCCCGTACATCAGCACCCGCAGCATCGCACGCGACATGGACGTCGTCCGCGGCGCGCTCGGCGAGCGGAAGGTGTCCTACAACGGCGCCTCCTACGGCACCTACCTCGGCCAGGTCTACGCGGCGATGTTCCCGGGCCGCCTCGACCGGGTCGTCCTCGACAGTTCGCAGGACACGCTGTCCTGGGGGCCGCGCGTCATCGCCACCATGGCGCGGGCGAACGACCGGGCGCTCGGCGACTGGGCGGCGTGGGCGGCGGAGCGCCACGCCACGTACGGGCTCGGGGAGACGCGCGGCGAGGTCCTGGCCACCGTCGAGCGGATCTACGCGGCGTCCGCCCGCGCGCCGCTCGCCGTCGGCAGGTACCGCCTGGACGACACGATGCTGCCGGTGGTGCTGTTCGACAACCTCGGCACCGACGAGGACGCGGCGCGGGCGAGCCTCGCCGCCTCGGTGCGGGTGCTGGCGGACGCCGCGGCCGGGCGCCCCGCGAAGCCCACCCCCGACCTCGACGAGGAACTCGCCTTCCTGCTGACCGGGGCGGAGTCGCGGTACGGCAGCGGGCAGAGCGCCATCATCTGCGGTGACGCCGCGGCACCGCGCGACCCGGAGGTCTACCGGCGGGACGTGCGGCGGCACCGCGCCGCAAGCCCCCTGTTCGCGCCGGTGGGCCGCGGCATCGGCCCGTGTGCGTTCTGGCCGGTGCGCCCCGCCGAGCCGCCGGTCCGGGGCGTCGGCCCCCTGCGCGCGCTGATGGTGGCGGCGACCGGTGACACCCGCACCACCTACGCGAGCAACCTGACCGCCCACCGGATGCTGCCCGGCACCCGCATGATCACGCTGCGGGCGAACGTCCACGCGCCCTACCAGCGCGGGTACCCGAACCTGTGCGTCCGGGACCGGGTGAACGACTACCTCGCGACCGGGCGCCCGCCCGCCCGCGACCTCGTCTGCGCCCCGGAATGACCGGCCGGGCCGGCTCTCAGGTGTCGTAGTCGACGGTCAGGCGGGGGGTGGACGGGGTCGACTGGCAGGTCAGGATGTAGCCGGCGTCCACCTCGGACGGTTCCAGGGCGAAGTTGCGGCGCATATCGGCTTCGCCTTCGACGACCCGGGCGCGGCAGGTGCCGCAGACGCCGCCCTTGCAGGCGAACGGCAGGTCTGGGCGGACCCGCTGAGCGGAGTCCAGGATCCGCGCGTCCTGGGGCTGGGTGAGGGTCGTGGAGCGGCCGTCCAGGATGACGGTGACCTCGCAGGCCGGGCCGGTGGGGGCGGACTCCTTCCGGTTCGGCTCGGGGGGCGGCTCGTCCACGTAGAACAGCTCCTGGTGGACGCGGTCGCGGGGCACGCCGAAGCCCCGCAGGACGTCGCGGGCGTCGGTGACCATGCCGAGCGGGCCGCACAGCCACCAGTGGCCGACGTCGGCGACCGGGACGATCAGGGGGAGGAGCGTGCGGAGCTTGGCGGCGTCCAGGCGTCCGGTGAACAGCTCCGCCTCCCGCGGCTCCCGGGAGAGGACGTGGACGAGTTCGAACCGGTCGGGGTGGGCGTCCTTCAGGTCGGCGAGCTCGTCGGCGAACATCACCGTGCCGCTGCGCCGGTTGCCGTAGAGGACGGTGACGCGGGCGGCGGGGTCGGCGAGGGCGGACGCGGCGATCGACAGGACGGGCGTGATGCCCGAGCCCGCGGCGATCAGCACGTGGTGGGCGGCGGTGGCGCCGAGGGTGAACGTGCCCGACGGCGGCAGCACCTCGACGGCATCGCCCGGCCGCACGTCGTGGACCAGCCAGGACGAGAACAGGCCGTCCGGGATCTCGCGGACGCCGATGCGCGGCGCGGCCCCGGCCGGCGCGCAGATCGAGTAGGAGCGGCGCTCCTCGCGGCCGCCGATCGTGCGGCGCAGCGTGAGGAACTGGCCGGGGCGGAAGCGGTAGGCGTCCGCCAGGTCCGGCGGCACGTCGAAGGTGACCGCGACCGCGTCGTCGCACAGGCGCTCGACGCCCGCGACGCGGAGCGCGTGGAACCCGGCGCGGCGCGGCGCGACCTCGGTGAGCGTCACTCAGATCTCCTTGAAGTGCTCGAACGGTTCCCGGCAGGACTCGCAGCGGCGCAGCGACTTGCAGGCGGTCGCGCCGAACCGGGACACCTCGGCCGTGTCCGCGGAGCCGCAGTGCGGGCACCGGACGCGCCGGGTCGGGCCCAGCGCGAGGGGGATCGGGCCGGAGGCGCGGCGGGGCGCGGGACCGGGCGGCGCTATCCCGGCCTCCCGGAGCTTGCGGCGCCCCGAGTCGCTGATCCAGTCGCTCGTCCAGGGCGGATCGAGGACCGTGCGGATCTCCACGTCGCCGTATCCGGCGTCGGCGAGGCTCTTGCGGAGGTCGGCGCGCATCGTGTCCAGGGCCGGGCAGCCGGTGTAGGTCGGGGTGATCGTCACCTCGACGCGGCCGGACTCCTCCGTGACGTCGCGCAGGACCCCCAGCTCGGCCAGCGTGAGCATCGGCAGCTCGGGGTCGGTGACCGCCTCGGCGACGGCTCGGGCGCTCACCATGTCGCCCCCGGATGGGCGCGGGCCAGGCTCTGCATCTCCGCCAGCAGGCCGGTGAGCGCGGGCGAGTGCGCGCCGTCCCGCCCGGCCAGGTGGGACGGGGCGGGCTCGGGCCGGTCGAGCGTGGCGCGGGACAGGACCTCGTCGAGGACGGCGTCGAACTCCGCGCGCACGTCGGACGGGTCGACGCCGACGCCGGCGTCGGCCAGGTGGCGCTCGACCTCGTGCGTCGCGAAGAGCTCGCCGGTCAGCGGCCAGAGGTCGTCCAGGGCCCGCTGGGCGCGCTCGTGGGACACGTCGGTGCCGTCGCCGAGCCTGATCGTCCAGAGCGCGGCGTGGTCGCGGTGGTAGGCGACCTCCTTGACGCCCTTGGCGGCGATCGCGGCGAGGACCGGGTCGCGGGAGGAGGTCAGGCGGTCGAGGATCGCCAGGCGCCACGTCGCGAACATGAGGAGCCGGACGGTCGAGTACGCGAAGTCCCCGTTCTCGACCTCGGCCAGGCCGACGTTGCGGAAGTCGGGCGCGTCCCGGAAGTAGGCGAGGTCGTCCTCGCCGCGGCCCTTGTCCTCGGCGACGCCGGCGCGCGCCAGCAGCAGCCGGGCCTGGCCCAGCAGGTCGAGCGCGATGTTGGCGAGCGCGACCTCCTCCTCCAGCTCGGGTGCGTGCGTGCACCATTCCTGGAGGCGGTGCGACATGACGAGGGCGTCGTCGCCGAGCATCAGGCAGTACGCGGCCAGCGCGGCGCGGTCGACGCCGTCCGGGACGGACGGGTCGATCCCGGCGAGCGGATCCTCGAACCCGGTGCCGAACGCCCAGCGGGTGTCGTCGCTCTGCTCGGAGAGGGCCTCGAACGGGTTGTCGGACGACATCGGAAGCCTCACATGTGGGGGACGTTCTCGGGGATCTCGTAGAACGTCGGGTGCCGGTAGACCTTGTCGCCGCTGGGCGCGAAGAAGGGGTCCTTCTCGTCCGGGCTGGACGCGGTGATGTCCTCCGACTTCACCACCCAGATGCTGACGCCCTCGTTGCGCCGCGTGTACAGGTCGCGGGCGTTGCGCAGCGCCATCTCGGCGTCGGGGGCGCGCAGCGAGCCGACGTGCACGTGGTTCAGGCCGCGCTTGCCGCGGACGAACACCTCGTAGAGCGGCCAGTTCCCCTCCATCACGCGACCTCCTTCCGGGCGTGCTTCGCGGCGTGCGCGGCGGCGGCCTCGCGCACCCAGGCGCCGTCCTCGTGGGCCTTGCGGCGCCGCTCGATCCGCTCGGCGTTGCAGGGGCCGTCGCCGCTGATCACGCGCTTCAGCTCCGACCAGTCGATCTCGCCGAAGTCGTAGTGGCCGCGCTCCTCGTTCCAGCGCAGGTCCGGGTCGGGGAGCGCGACGCCGAGCGCCTCCGCCTGCGGGACGGTCATGTCCACGAACCGCTGCCGCAGCTCGTCGTTGGTGTGCCGCTTGATCTTCCAGGCCATGGACTGCGCGGTGTGCGTGGAGTCGGCGTCCGGCGGGCCGAACATCATCAGCGACGGCCACCACCAGCGGTTCACGGCGTCCTGCACCATCTCCCGCTGCGCGTCCGTGCCGCGCATGAGGGTCATGAGCAGCTCGTAGCCCTGCCGCTGGTGGAACGACTCCTCCTTGCAGATGCGGATCATCGCCCGCGCGTACGGGCCGTAGGAGCTGCGGCACAGCGGCACCTGGTTGCAGATCGCGGCGCCGTCCACCAGCCAGCCGATCACGCCGACGTCCGCGAACGTCAGCGTCGGGTAGTTGAAGATCGACGAGTACTTCTGCTTCCCGGAGATCAGCTTGCCGGTCAGGTCGGACCGGTCGGCGCCGAGCGTCTCCGCCGCCGAGTACAGGTACAGGCCGTGGCCGGCCTCGTCCTGCACCTTGGCGAGCAGGATCGCCTTGCGGCGCAGCGACGGCGCGCGGGTGATCCAGGCGCCCTCCGGCTGCATCCCGATGATCTCGGAGTGCGCGTGCTGCGCGATCTGCCGGATCAGCGTCGCCCGGTACTTCTCCGGCATCCAGTCGCGCGGCTCGATCCGCTGGTCGCGCTCGATCGTCCGCTCGAAGTGCTCCAGCGTCTCCGCGGTGTCCTGCGTCATGATGCCTCCCGCTTGGCCACCAGGGTCAGGACGTCGTACGTCGCGACCGCGGCGCCCTCCTGGTTGGTGACCTCGGTGTCCCAGCGGACCTCGCCGTAGGCGGCGTTCTCCCGCGGGGTGATCTGCTTGGCGGTGAGCTTCACCGTCAGTTCGTCGCCCGGCTTGACGGGGGTGAGGAACCGCAGGTTCTCCAGCCCGTAGTTCGCGAGGACGGGGCCGGGCTCGGGCGACACGAACAGGCCCGCCGCGAACGAGACCACCAGGTAGCCGTGCGCGACGCGGCCGCCGAAGAACGGGTTCGCCTCGGCGGCCTCCTCGTCCATGTGGGCGTAGAAGGTGTCGCCGGTGAACTCGGCGAAGTGCTCGATGTCGTCGAGGGTGACGGTGCGGGGGCCGGCGACGACCGTGTCGCCGATCCGCAGCTCTTCGAGGTGCTTGCGGAACGGGTGGACGCCGCTCTCGGTGCGGGCGGCGCCCCGCGTCCAGCGCCCGGTGATCGCGGACAGCATCGACGGCCCGGCCTGGACGGCGGTGCGCTGCATGTGGTGCATGACGCCGCGCATGCCGCCCATCTCCTCGCCGCCGCCCGCGCGCCCCGGGCCGCCGTGCACCAGGCCCGGCATGGGGGAGCCGTGCCCGGTGGACTCCTTCGCGTCCTCCTCGTTCAGGACGAGCAGCCGACCGTGCCACGGCGCGGCGCCCAGCACGACGCGGCGCGCGAACTCGGGGTCGGCGGTGACGACCGAGCCGACCAGGCTGCCCAGCCCGCGGGCCGCGAGCGCGACCGCGTGCGCGGCGCCGCCGTCGTACGGGAGCAGCGTGCTGACCGGGCCGAACGCCTCCACCTCGTGGGGTTCGGGGCGCTCGGCGTCGTCCGCGCGGAGCAGGACCGGCGACATGAACGCGCCGCGCTCGGCGTCGGCGCCGATGACGTCGACCTTCTCGGGGTCGCCGAACACGATGCGCCCCGCGTCCAGAAGCTTCTTCAGCTGCCGGCGGACCTCGTCGCGCTGGTCGAGGGTGGCGAGCGCGCCCATCCGGACCTCCGGGTCGGACGGGTTGCCGATCTTCACCCGCGCGAGCCGCTCGCCCGCCGCCTCGGCCACGTCGTCCATCAGCTCGGACGGCACCAGGGCGCGCCGGATGGCCGTGCACTTCTGGCCGGCCTTCACCGTCATCTCGGTGACGAGCTGCCTTACGAACAGGTCGAACTCGGCCGTTCCGGGACGGGCGTCGGGGCCGAGGATCGAGCAGTTCAGCGAGTCGGCCTCCGCGTTGAACCGCACCGACCGCCCGGTCACCACCGGGTGGCCGCGCAGCAGCCGCCCGGTGGCGGCGGACCCGGTGAACGCCAGGACGTCCTGCTCGGTCAGGTGGTCCAGCAGGTCGCGCGGGTCGCCGCAGACGAGCTGGAGCGTCCCCTCCGGCAGGATGCCCGACTCGACGATCAGCTCGGCCAGCCGCGCGGACAGGTACGCCGTCTGCGGCGCGGGCTTGATCAGGCTCGGCATCCCGGCGAGGAACGCGGGCGCGAGCTTCTCCAGCGGCCCCCACACGGGGAAGTTGAACGCGTTGATCTGCACGGCGACGCCCTGCAGCGGCGTGCAGACGTGCCGTCCGGCGAACGTGCCGCCCTTGCTCAGCGGCTCCACGTCGCCGTCGACGAGCACGGTGTCGTTCGGCAGCTCGCGCTTGCCCTTGCTCGCGTAGGCGAGCAGGACGCCGATGCCGCCGTCCACGTCGATCTTCGAGTCGGCGAGGGTCGCGCCGGTGCGCGCCGACAGCGCGTACAGCTCGTCGCGGTGCTCGCGCAGGTGGAGCCCGAGCTCCTTGAGCAGCGCGGCGCGCTGGTGGAAGGTCAGCTCGCGCAGCGCCGGCCCGCCGGTGCGGCGGCCGTGCTCCAGCGCCGCGGCCATGTCGATGCCGGCGGAGGAGATTCGCGCGACCTCCTCGCCGGTCACGGCGTCGGTGAGCGGCGCGCCCTCGTCCGGTGGGACATGCCAGGCACCGGACACGTAGCTGGGCAGCGGAGCCATCCGACCTCCTCGAATTACTGACCGTCCGTTCAGTCAGATATTAACCCGCCGGCGGGGCCCGGGAGAAGAGCCGGGACGGCTTCGGCGCTGCGATAATGAGCCCCGTGAACAATGCGGGCGGCGGGCGGGCGAACCGGCGGGGACGGCCCGGCTACGACAAGGAGTCGCTGCTGCGCGTCGCCGTGCGGGTGTTCAACGAGCGCGGCTACGACGGCACCAGCATGGACGACCTGGCGAAGCGCCTCGGCATCAGCAAGTCCGCGATCTACCACCACGTCGCCGGGAAGGACGAGCTGCTCCAGCTCGCCGTCGACCGGGCGCTCGACGGGCTGTTCGCCGCCGCCGAGGAGACCGCGGCCGTCGAGGGGCGCGCCATCGACCGGCTGGAGCACCTCGTCCGGGCCAGCGTCGCCGTCCTCGTCGCGCAGCAGCCGTTCGTCACCCTGCTGCTGCGGGTGCGCGGCAACACCGCCGTCGAGAAGCGGGCGCTGGCCCGCCGCCGCGAGTTCGACCACCTGGTGTCCGGGCTGGTCGCCGAGGCCGAGGCGGACGGCGACATCCGCCCCGACATCGACCCGGCGATCGCGGCCCGGCTGCTGTTCGGCCTGGTCAACTCGCTGATCGAGTGGTACAGGCCGCGCGGCGGCGCGAGCGGGGAAGAGATCGCCGACGCGCTCTGCAAGGTCGCGTTCGACGGCCTGCGGAGCGGCCCGCGGCCTGCGCCGCCGCGCGGCGGCTAGCGGTGGGTGACCAGCACTTCCGGACGCTCCACGCAGTCGGCGACGAAGCGGAGGAAACCGCCGGCGACGCCGCCGTCGCAGACCCGGTGGTCGAACGTGAACGACAGCTGCGTCACCTTGCGCAGCCGCACCTTCCCCTTGTGCGCCCACGGCTTGTCGGCGATCCGCCCGACGCCGAGCATGGCCGCCTCGGGATGGTTGATGATCGGGGTCGAGCCGTCCACGCCGAACACGCCGTAGTTGTTCAGCGTGAACGTGCCGCCGGTGAGGTCGCCCGGCGCGAGGCGCCCCTCGCGGGCCTGCTCGGTGCGCTCCCGCAGCGCGGCCGCGAGCTCGGCCAGCGTCATCTCGTGAGCGTCGCGGACCACCGGCACCACCAGGCCCCGGTCGGTCTGCGCGGCGAACCCGAGATGCACGCGCGGCAACCGGACGATCTCCTGCCGCTCCGCGTCCACGTAGGCGTTCAGCTCGGGGAAGCGCCGCAGGCCGGTCAGGCAGACGGCGGCGAACAGGGCCAGCATCCCGACGCCCGCGTCCGGGTCGGCCTCCTGGATCTTCCTCTTGAGCTTGACCAGCCGGGTCGCGTCCACGTCCACCCAGGTGGTCGCGTCCGGGATCTCGCGGCGGCTGCGGGACAGCTTCTCCGCCGTCGCCCGCCGCACGCCCTTGAGCGGGACCCGCACGGCGCCCGCCTCCTCGCGGATCTCCTCGCGGATCTCCTCGCGGGGCGCGTCGGCGGCCGGCGCGGCGGCGGCGATCGCCTTCTCCACGTCCCGCCGCAGGATGACGCCGCCGGGACCGGTCGGTGCCACCGCGGCGACGTCGATCCCGTGGTCCTTCGCCAGGCGCCGCACCACGGGCGAGATGACCCGCGGCACCTCCTCGCGGGACGGGGGCCCCGCCTGCGCCGGAGGCCGCTTGGCGGCGCGGCGCCGCGACCGGCGGCTCCCGGACGTCCCGTAGCCGACGAGCACGTTCCCGGAACCGGCGCGCTCCTCCTCCCGGTACCGCTCCGCCGCCGGGCTCTCGGCGGGCGCCGACTCCACGGCGGTCACCGCGATCAAGGGGGAGCCCACGTCCACGACCGCGCCGGGCTCGGCGTACAGCTCGGTGACCGTGCCGGCGACCGGGATCGGGACGTCCACGGCGGCCTTCGCGGTCTCCACCTCGACGATGATCTGGTCGACCGCGACGGTGTCGCCGACCGAGACCTTCCACTCCAGGACCTCCGCCTCGGTGAGGCCCTCGCCCAGGTCGGGCAGCTTGAAGACCGTCGCGCCCGACTGCTGCGCCACCTTCATGCGTGTCTC
>NZ_JBIQHY010000017.1:44096-53190 GCF_044508335.1 Actinomadura sp. | reverse complement strand
CGCTCATGCCGCACCGCCCAGGTACCTGGTGTCCGGCTGGTCGTCGCGCTGCAGGCGGTCGAGGGCGTCGAGGACGCGGTCGACGCTCGGCAGGTGGTGGTGCTCCAGCATCGGCGGCGGGTACGGGATGTCGAACCCCGACACGCGCAGCACCGGCGCCTCCAGGCTGTGGAAGCAGCGCTCCTGGACGCGGGCGGCGATCTCCGCGCCGACGCCCGCGAACCCGGCGGCCTCGCTGACGACCACGCAGCGGCCCGTCCTGCGCACCGACGACGCCACCGTCAGGTCGTCGAACGGGACGATCGTCCGCAGGTCGACGACCTCCAGGTCCCAGCCCTCGGCGGCGGCGGCGTCCGCGGCCTCCAGCGCGACCGGGACGCTCGGCCCGTAGGCGACGACCGTCGCGTCGCGGCCGGGACGGCGCACGGCGGCGCGGCCGAACGGCTCCGTCCGCTCCAGGTGCTCCACGTCCGCCTTCGACCAGTACAGCTTCTTCGGCTCCATGAACACGACCGGGTCCGGGTCGTCGATCGCCTCCCGCAGCAGGGAGTACGCGTCCTCGACCGTGGCCGGCGTGACGACCTTCAGGCCGGGCGTGTGCGCGTAGTACGCCTCGCTGGAGTCGCAGTGGTGCTCGACGCCGCCGATGCCGCCGGCGTACGGGATGCGGATGACGATCGGGAGGTTCACCCGCCCGCCCGTCCGGTTCCGCATCTTCGCCACGTGCGAGGCGATCTGCTCGAACGCCGGGTAGGCGAACGCGTCGAACTGCATCTCCACGACGGGCCGGAACCCGCCCATCGCCATGCCGACGGCGAAGCCGACGATGCCGGCCTCGGCGAGCGGCGTGTCGAAGCAGCGGTCGTCGCCGAACTTCGCGGTCAGCCCGTCGGTGATGCGGAAGACGCCGCCGAGCGTGCCGACGTCCTCGCCGAACACGAGGACCCGCTCGTCCTCGTCCATCGCTTCGCGGAGCGCCGTGTTCAGCGCCTGGGCCATCGTCGTCATGACAGCGCCTCCTCGGCCTCGATCTCGGTCCGCAGCTGCGCCCGCTGCTCGTCGAGCTGCGGGTCCGGGGTGCCGTAGACGTGGTCGAACAGCGCCAGCGGGGCGAGGTCGGGGTCGGCGTTCATCCGGTCCCGGAGCCGTCCCGCGAACTCCTCGGCCTCGGCGGCGGCCGCCGCGACGTCCTCGTCCGTGAGGTGCCCGCGCCGCCGCAGGTAGGACTCCAGCCGCGCGATCGGGTCGCGCCCGCGCCATTCGTCGGCCTCCGCGTCCGTCCGGTAGCGGGACGCGTCGTCGGCGTTCGTGTGCGACTCCAGCCGGTACGTGTGCGCCTCGACCAGGAACGGTCCATTCCCCGACCGAGAGTGCTCGACGGCCGCCCGCAGCACGGCCAGCACGGCGACCGGGTCGTTGCCGTCCACCCGCTCGGCGGGCACCCCGTATCCGATGCCCTTGTGCGCCAGCGACGGCGCGGCGGTCTGCCGCTCCAGCGGCACCGAGATGGCGTACTGGTTGTTCTGGATGAAGAACACCACCGGCGCCTTGAAGACGGCGGCGAAGTTGAGCGCCTCGTGGAAGTCGCCCTCGCTGGTGGCGCCGTCGCCCACGCAGACCAGCGCGACCCGTCCCGTCCCCTTGCGCCGCTCCGCGTACGCGAGGCCCGCCGCGTGGACGGTCTGCGTCCCGAGCGGCGTGCACTGCGGCGCCGTGCGGTGGAGGTTCGGGTCGTACCCGCAGTGCGCGTCGCCGCGGAGCAGCGACAGCACCTCGACCGGGTCGATGCCGCGCGCCACCAGCGCCATCGACTCCCGGTAGGTGGGGAAGAACCAGTCCCCGTCCTCCAGCGCGAGCACGGAGCCGATCTGGCACGCCTCCTGCCCGTGGCTGGACGGGTACACGGCCAGCCGGCCCTGCTTGGTCAGCGCGGTCGCCTGCGCGTCGAACCGCCGCCCGACGACCATCGCCCGGTGCGCCCGCCGCAGCAGCTCCGGATCCGGCACGGCGTAGCGCTGCTTCCCGCGTACCGCCGCGCCGCCGTCGGTCAGGAACCGCACGGGCTCCGCCGAGGGGAGCAGCGTCTCAACCCGACCCGTCGTCATACGCCTCCACCTCCGCACTCGATCGGTGCTAGGAATATGAACCAGATCGGCCATAGGTCTCAATAGACGGCCAAAACGCAGGACATTCGGCTCACCGGAGGAGCGTCAATGGACCATCTGTCTCCAGAACCCGCACCGCTCGCGGGCCATGACGGACGTTCGGCGGCGCCCCTCGACGACCTCGACCACGCGATCATCCGCGAGCTGCGCGCGGACGGCCGCATCTCCATGCGCGCCCTCGCCGAGAAGGTCAGCGTCTCCCGCTCCAACGCCTACACGCGGGTGGAGCGGCTCATCGCCGACGGCGTCGTCACCGGGTTCACCGCGCAGGTCGACCCCGTCCGCGCCGGGCTGGGCACCGCGGCCTACGTCCTGGTCAACATCGAGCAGAACTCCTGGCGCAAGGTGTCGGCCGAACTCCGCAAGGTCGCCCACATCGAGCACCTGGCGTTCGTCGGCGGGGACGTCGACCTGGTCATGCTCGTCCGCACCCCCGACAACGCCTCGCTGCGCGACGTCGTCCTGGCCCGCATCCACGCGGTGGAGGGCGTCCGCGCCACCCGCACCTGGCTCATCTTCGACGAGATCCCGGCGGCCCCCGCCGACATGTGACCGGGCCGTCCGCCGCGGGCGGGCGCCGCATCCGGAAGCAAGATCGAATGTGGCCGGATCCGGACGCGAAACGGTCTTGATCGCGTACGCTGGTGCAGCCGGGGGCCGGTGCTCGCGGCTGTGAGGAGAAAAGGTGGCAGCTGAGCGGTCGCAGCCCAGCGGGTTCGATCCGAACATCCCGAACATCGCCCGGATGTACGACTACTACCTCGGCGGCAAGGACCACTATGCGGCCGACCGGGCACGCGCCGAGGAGGCGATCGCGGCCGATCCGACGCTGGTCACGCTGATCAGGGAGAACCGCGCCTTCCTCGGCCGCGCGGTGCGGTACCTTGCCGAGCAGGGCATCGACCAGTTCCTCGACATCGGCACCGGGCTGCCCACGCAGCAGAACGTCCACCAGATCGCGCAGGCGGTGAATCCCAAGGCCCGCGTCGCCTACGTCGACTACGACGGGCAGGTGGTGGCGCACGGCCGCGCGCTGCTCGCCGCCGCCGAGGGCACGCGGATGATCGTGGGCGACGTCCGCGAGCCCCGCGCGATCCTCGACGACCCCGAGGTGCGGCGGCTGCTCGACTTCGGCAGGCCGATCGCGCTGCTGCTGGTCGCGACGCTGCACTTCATCCCGGACGAGGACGACCCGCAGGGCATCATGGCCGAGCTGCGCGACGCGCTCCCCTCGGGCAGCCACCTCGTGCTGACCCACGCCTCCGCCGACGGCGTCCCCGACGTGGTCGCCAAGGTCGTGGAGGTCTACAAGCGGACGAACGCGCCCGGCACCCCGCGCACCAGGGAGCAGGTCACGGCCCTCTTCGGCGACTTCGAGCTCCTCGACCCGGGCCTCGTGTGGGCGCCGCTCTGGCGGCCGGAACGGTCCATCACGCTGGAGGAGGCGCTCCCGGTCTGGTTCTACGCGGGTGTGGGCCGCAAGCCCTGAGGTATTGGCAGAACGTCCCGGATGCGTGATCGTTAAGGCGGGACGGGCCACGACGGGGAGGCGGCATGCGGGCGGACACGGTCGGGGCGGCGCTGGAGGACGCCGCGGCGCGGGACAAGGCGTTCCTCCACGACGGTGACGACACCTTCACGTTCGCCGAGTTCGACCGGCTCACCGACCGCGTCGCGGGCGGGCTGCTCGCGCGCGGGATCAGGCGCGGCGACCGGATCGGGCTGCTCGGCCTCAACACCCCGCAATGGCTCGCCGTCTTCTTCGGCGCGGCGCGGATCGGCGCCGTCATCGTCCCGCTCAACGTCCGGTACCGGGAGCGGGAGCTGTCGTACATGCTCGGGCAGAGCGGCGCGCGGACGGTCGTCAGCGCCCCCGCCGTCCCGGGTTTCGACTTCGCGGGCTTCTTCGAGAAGTTCCGCCCGCAGGCGCCCGGCGTCACCGACTACCTCTTCTTCGGCGCGGACTTCGACGAACTGGCCGCGACGCCCGCCGACCCGGCCGCGCTGGAGGCGGCGCGCGGCGCCGTGGCCCCCGGCGACCCGCTGATGATCCTCTACACGTCGGGGACGACCGGGCGGCCCAAGGGCGCGGTGATCACGCACGGGAGCATCCTCGCGTCGGCGCGGGCCCAGGCCGGCCACTTCGCGATGACCGACGAGGACGTGCTGCTCGGGCATCTGCCCTTCAACCACGTCGGCGGCATCACCTGCACCATCATGGCCGCGCTGGTCAGCGGCGGGTCGGTGGCGCTGCTGCCCGCGTTCTCCCCGGACGGCGCGCTGCGCGCCGTCGAACGGCACCGGGTGACGTTCCTCGGCGCCGTCCCCACGATGTACGTGCTGATGCTCGGCCGGGACGACTTCGCCGACTACGACGTCTCGTCCGTGCGGCTGTGCATGGCGGGCGGGTCGAACGTGGAGCCGGCGCTGGTCGAGTCGATCCTGCGCGGCTTCCCCGGCGCCCCGCTCTACGGGCTGTACGGCCTGTCGGAGTCGTCGGGAGCGTGCGTGCTGTCGCCGCTGGACGACGGCCCCGAGACCGTCGCGCGCACCCTCGGCGCGGTCATCGGCGACTTCGAGGCCCGGGTGACCGGCCCGGACGGCGCCGTCCTGCCGCCGGGCGAGACCGGCGAGCTGCAGATCCGCGGCGGCTGCGTCGCCGCCGGCTACTGGGACATGCCCGGCGAGACCGCCGAGGTGTTCCTGCCCGGCGGCTGGCTCGCCACCGGCGACATGGTCGAGATGGAGCCGGACGGCCACCTCGTCCTGCGCGGCCGCAAGAAGGAGATGTACATCCAGGGCGGCTTCAACGTGTACCCGGTCGAGATCGAGAACGTGCTCACCGCCCACCCCGGCGTCGCGATGGCCGCAGGGATCGGCGTCCCCGACGAGGTGCTGGGCGAGATCGGCCGCTTCTACGTCGTGCCGCACCCCGGCGCCGAACCGCCCACCGAGGAGGAGCTGACCGCCTACTGCCGCGAGCGCCTGGCCGACTACAAGGTGCCCCGGCAGTTCGTCGTCACCTCCGAGGTCCCGCTGACCCCCGTGGGCAAGATCCACAAAGCCAGGCTGAAGGACGACTACCTCCGCGGCAGGCCGTAGGCGCGGCGGAGCGCGATGTCGACGAGCCGCTGCGGCGCCAGCGTCCTGAGCCGGGGCACCACGAAGCTCTGCCCGCCGGCGCCGTAGCGTCCGCGCGGCGCGCGGGCGGTCGCGGCCTTCCAGACGACCTGGGCCGCCTCGCGCGGATCCTCGCCTTTGCGCAGGGCGCGCGCAGGGTGGCGCGGGCGCTCTCCCGCGGCCCGTCGTAGTCGGCGATGGCGGCCCCTGCGGCGGTGGCGGCATCTAGGACCTCGGTGGCGAACACTCCCGGCTCGACCAGGCACACCTTGATCCCCAGATGCCACACCTCGTGCCGCAGGGACTCGGTGTAGCGGGCGAGAGCGGCCTTGGACGCGGCGTAGAAGCCCTCGCCCGGCTCCCCGATCCACGCCGCCAGCGACCCGACGTTGACGATGCGGCCCCGCCGGCGCTCGCGCATGCCGGGCAGGACCGCGTCGACGAGGCGGACGGCGCCGAAGAAGTTGGTCTCGAACACCGCGCGGGCCTCATCCGGTGCGGTCTCCTCGGCGAAGCCCTCAAGCATGACGCCCGCGTTGTTGATCAGGATGTCGATGCCGTCCGCCTGGGCGAGAACCTCATCGACGCATTCGCGCACCGACTCGTCGGAGCGGACGTCCAGCCGGAGCATCCGCACGCCGCCCTCGTCCGGGCGCTCCCGCCGGGACGTCCCGAACACCCGCGCGCCGCGCTCGGCGAACAGCAGCGCCGTCGCCCGCCCGATCCCGGACGAGGCGCCGGTGACCAGGACGTTCGCCGATGCCATGGGGTGCCTTTCACGTGAAGGGACGGGTCAGTGGCCGCGCGGGGCGTACATGATCACGGCCATGCCGGCGAGGCAGACGAGGGCGCCGGCGATGTCGAAGCGGTCCGGGCGGTACCCGTCGGCGACCGCGCCCCACAGGATCGACCCGGCGACGAAGACCCCGCCGTAGGCGGCGAGGACCCGGCCGAAATGGGCGTCCGGCTGGAACGTGGCCGCGAAGCCGTACAGGCCGAGCGCGCCGGCGCCGGCGCCGACCCAGAGCCATCCGCGCTGTTCGCGCAGGCCCTGCCAGACCAGCCAGGCGCCCCCGATCTCCAGGACGGCGGCGACGGCGAACAGCGCGATGGAGCGGGCGACGAGCACGGACGTCCTCCTGCGCCCCCCGGTCAGGGGGCGAACAACTCGTTGACCAGGTCGGAGGCGTCCGCCGGGGCGCGCACCTCCAGATGGACCGCCTCGCCCTCCAGATGGAGCCGGAAGTCGAAGAACGGGCAGCACCGCTGCTCGGCCGCGGCCAGCTCCGCGACGGCACCGGCCTTCTCGACGGGCAGCGTAACGCGCACCCCGCCGGGGATCTCCACCGGCCGCGCGCCGCCCGCGACCGCCCGCCACTCGGCGACCCGCTCGGCCATGCCCTCCCCGCTGAGCGAGCAGACGATCGCCACCTCGGGTCCACGGACCGCGGAGCATCCGCATTCAGCACCGCACCGCTCGGCCGTCTCACCGCCGGACGGGGCGGCGGCAGGCTCCGCGAGGGCGGGCAGGCCGGAGGGGAAGCCGCATTCGGCGTCGCAGGGTTCCGCCCGGTCGGGGAGCGCGTCCAGGCGGTCGAGGACGCTCCGCAGCGAGGCGGTGAACGCCTTCAAGTCGGCCAGGCGGTGCTCCGCCTCGGCCAGCCGGCCGGCCACGCGGGGGCGCAGGTCCGCCTTCACGTCCGCGCACGCCCCGGTCTCCCACACCGCGAGCAGTTCCCCGATCTCGTCCAGCGGCAGGCCGAGGTGCTTGGCCGAGCCGATGAACGCGAGCCGCGTGACCGCGTCCTCCCCGTACGCCCGGTAGCCGGACGGGGTGCGGTCCGCGGGCAGCAGGCCCGCGCTCTCGTAGTACCGCAGCGTCGTCGCCGGCACACCGCTGCGCTCGGCGAGCTGCGAGATGCGCATCGTCGTCATGCTTCGACGCTAAACCTTCGACCCGGCTCGAAGGTCAAGCCTCCAGCGGGGACTTCCCGGCATGGCCGCCCGGTTCGGCGCCGCCGGGGACGGCGAAGCTCGCGCTGGACCCGCGCCGCGGGCAGCGGGTGAGGCCGTCCGCGCCGTCCGGGCGCAGGTCCGGCCGTCGCCCTGTGCGACACTTGGTCGGCGCCGCGGCGGGGGGACACCGGCCGGCGGCGGCCATCGGCGGGCCGGCGGAGCGGCCGGGGAGAAGACGGGAAGGGGCCGCGGTTGAGCGGCGGTACGGGGACGCCGGGGGACATCGCGGCCGAGGCGGCGCGCCGGCGGACGTTCGCGATGATCAGCCATCCGGACGCGGGGAAGTCGACGCTGACCGAGGCGCTCGCGCTGCACGCGGCGGCCATCGAGCAGGCGGGCGCCGTGCACGGCAAGGCGGGGCGCGGCGGCGTCCGGTCCGACTGGATGGACATCGAGCGGTCCCGCGGCATCTCGATCACCTCCTCGGTGCTGCGCTTCGAGTTCGGCGGCGCGCTGCTGAACCTGCTCGACACCCCCGGCCACGCCGACTTCTCCGAGGACACCTACCGGGTGCTCGCGGCCGTGGACGGTGCCGTCATGCTGCTCGACTCGGCGAAGGGCCTGGAGGCGCAGACGCTCAAGCTGTTCGACGTGTGCCGGCACCGCCGCATCCCGGTGATCACGTTCGTCAACAAGTGGGACCGGCCCGGACGCGAGCCGCTCGAACTGCTGGACGAGGTCGAGCAGCGCATCGGGCTGCGCCCCGCCCCGCTGACCTGGCCGGTCGGCGCCGCGGGCGACTTCCGCGGCCTCATCGGCCGGGCGGACGGCGCGTTCACCCGGTTCCGCCGCACCCCCGGCGGCGCGACCCGCGCGATCGAGGAGCGGGTGCCCGCCGAGCGGGCGGCCCGCGAGGAGGGCGACGCCTGGCGGACCGCCCTGGAGGAGCTGGAGCTGCTCGACGAGATCGGCGCCGTCCTCGACATGGACGCCTTCCGCGCCGGGGTGTGCACGCCCGTGCTGTTCGGGGCGGCGCTGCCCAACTTCGGCGTCGGGGCGCTGCTGGAGACCGTGCGGCGGCTGGCGCCCGCCCCGTCCGCGCGCGCCGACTCGGACGGGACCGAGCGTCCGGTGGACGCGCCGTTCTCCGGCCAGGTGTTCAAGGTGCAGGCGGGCATGGACCGGGCGCACCGCGACCGGCTGGCGTTCATCCGGGTGTGCTCGGGCCGCTTCGAGCGCGGCATGACCCTCACGCACGCGTCGACCGGGCGCCCGCTGGCGACGAAGTACGCGCAGACGATGTTCGGCCGCGACCGCTCGACGCTGGACGCCGCCTACCCGGGCGACGTGATCGGGCTGCCCAACACGTCCGGGCTGACCGTCGGCGACACCCTCTACACGAAGACCCCGGTCCGGTTCCCGCCCATCCCCGCGTTCGCGCCCGAGCACTTCATGGTGGCGCGCGCGAAGGACAACGGGCGCGCCAAGCAGTTCCGGCGCGGCATCGAGCAGCTCGGCGGCGAGGGCGTCGTGCAGGTGCTGCGCAGCGACGTGCGCGGCGACCAGGCGCCGGTGCTGGCGGCGGTCGGGCCGCTGCAGTTCGAGGTGGTCGCCGCGCGGATGGCCGACGAGTTCGGCGCGCCGATCGAGCTGACCCGGCTCGACTACTCGATCGCCCGGCTCACCGACAAGGAGTCCGCCGAGGAGCTGGGCGGGCGGCGCGGCGCCGAGGTCTTCGCCCGCCCGCTGGACGGGTCGCTGGTCGCGGTGTTCACCGACAAGTGGCGGCTGCGCGCCATCGAGCGCGAGCACCCGGGCCTGACGCTCACCCCCATGCTCGCCGCCGGCGTCCA
>NZ_JBIQHY010000017.1:40419-43996 GCF_044508335.1 Actinomadura sp. | reverse complement strand
CCCCCGGCCTGGGCGCCGCCGGCGTGCGGCGGGTCCGGGGTGATGGTTGCGGAAGGGGTGTTGACGGTCGTCCCGCCGCGTCTCTACGTTCAAGGGAAAGCGCTTTCTGGTCGGCCGAGCCGAGAGGAGCGGCGTTGAACGGATCAAGCCGGGACGGGTGCCGGGTGCGTTCACCTGCGGCGTGTCGCCCTTTCGGCGCGCTCATAAGGGCAACACGCCGCAAGTGAACGAGGTCCGGGTGTGGGAGCGCTCCCATGCGAGCGAGTTCCAGGGGTTCTTCCGGCGGCACCACCGGGAGCTGGCCCGGCTGGCCTTCGTGCTGCTGGGGGATCCGGACGGCGCGGACGACGTGGCGGCGGACGCGATGGCGGCGGCCTGGCGGCGCTGGGACCGGGTGCGCGCCGCCGACCAGCCGCTCGCCT
Source organism: Actinomadura sp. (assembly GCF_044508335.1). Classification (NCBI taxonomy): domain Bacteria; kingdom Bacillati; phylum Actinomycetota; class Actinomycetes; order Streptosporangiales; family Thermomonosporaceae; genus Actinomadura; species Actinomadura sp. The sequence continues at coordinate 43,574 of NZ_JBIQHY010000017.1, read as the reverse complement.
ACGTGCGGCGGATGGTCGTCAACATGGCGCGGAGCCGGATCCGCGTCCTCGTCCGGGAGCGCGACCGGGCCGAGCGGCTCGGCGCCGGGCTCGACGACCGCGTGCACGGGCCGGACGTCCCGGCGATCGTGGACGTCCGCGCGGCGCTGCTGCGGCTGCCGCAGCGCAAGCGGGCCTGCGTGGTGCTGCGGCTGGGCTTCGACCTGTCGGAGAAGGAGACGGCCCAGCTCCTCGGCGTCGCGGTCGGCACGGTGAAGAGCCAGACCGCCAAGGGCGTCGCCGAGCTGGCGCGGCTGCTCGCGGACGGCCGCGGCCGAGCGGCAACCTTCCGGGGCCCGCCGGGCGACTAGCGGGAGAAGTCCCCCGCCCACTCCCGAGGGAGTCCCCGTGAGATCCGCAGCCAGACGCGTCCCCCTGCTCCGCCATCTGCTGCCGCTGGCCGTCGCCGCCGCGGCCGCCGCGGCCCTGCCCGCCACCGCGCCCGTCCCCGCGACCGCGGCCGCCGCCCGCCAGGCGGAGGACCTCGACCGCGGGCTGATCAGCGTCCGGTCGGGCAACGGCAACTACGTCGGCTGGCGCCTGCTCGGCACCGACCCGGCCGGCACGACGTTCGCCCTCTACCGCGGGTCGTCCCGCATCGCCACGGTCACGGACTCGACCAACTACTGGGACCAGGGCGCGCCGGCGGACGCCTCGTACACCGTCCGGCCGATCGTGAACGGCGGCGAAGGGGCCTCGTCCGAGCCGTCGCTGCGCTTCGGCGACGGGTACCTGGACGTGCCGATCCAGCGGCCCGGCTCCGAGTACAGCGCCAACGACGCGAGCGTCGGCGACCTCGACGGCGACGGGCGGCTGGAGATCGTCCTCAAGTGGGACCCGTCCAACTCCAAGGACAACTCGCAGAGCGGCTTCACCAGCGACGTCTACATCGACGCCTACCGGCTGGACGGCGCGCGGCTGTGGCGGATCGACCTCGGCCGCAACATCCGCGCCGGCCAGCACTACACGCAGTTCCAGGTGTACGACTACGACGGCGACGGCCGCGCCGAGGTCGCCATGAAGACCGCGGACGGCACCGTCGACGGCACCGGCCGGGTCATCGGGAACGCGGGCGCCGACTACCGCAACTCCAGCGGGTACGTCCTCAGCGGCCCCGAGTACCTCACCATGTTCGACGGCCGGACCGGCGCGGCGATGCAGACCGTCGACTACGTGCCGCCGCGCGGGAACGTCTCGTCCTGGGGCGACTCGTACGGCAACCGCGTCGACCGCTTCCTCGCCGGCACCGCCTACCTGGACGGCTCCCGGCCCAGCCTGATCATGGCGCGCGGCTACTACACCCGCACGGTGATCGCCGCCTGGGACTGGCGGGACGGGCACTTCACCCGCCGCTGGACGTTCGACACCAACAGCTCCACCAACCAGGGGCGGGGCTTCGACGGCCAGGGCTCGCACAGCCTGTCCGTCGGCGACATCGACCAGGACGGCCGCGACGAGATCGTCTACGGCGCGATGGCGGTGGACGACAACGGCTACGGCATGTGGACGACCCGCACCGGCCACGGCGACGCGCAGCACCTCGGCGACTTCGACCCGGCGCGCCCGGGGCTGGAGTACTTCAAGGTGAGCGAGTCGTCCGGCCAGCCGTCGTCGCTCTACATCGACCCGCACAACGGGCAGATCCTCTGGCAGACCTCCCCGTGCTGCGACAACGGGCGCGGCGTCGCCGGGGACATCTGGACGGGGCGGATCGCCGCCGAGTTCTGGTCGTCGAGCGTCTCCGAGCTGCGCAGCGTCACCGGCAACAACGCCGGCCGCAAGCCGTCGTCCGCGAACTTCCTCGTCTGGTGGGACGCCGACCCGGTGCGGGAGCTGCTGGACGGCACCCACATCGACAAGTACGGGCCGTCCGGCGACACCCGGCTGCTGACCGCGTCGGGCGTGCACTCGAACAACGGCACCAAGGCCGTCCCGTCGCTGAGCGGCGACCTGTTCGGCGACTGGCGCGAGGAGGTCATCTGGCCGACCGCCGACGACACCCGGCTGCGCATCTACACGACCCGGGACGTCACCGGCACCAAGCTCTACACGCTCCTGCACGACACCCAGTACCGGACGGCACTGGCCTGGCAGAACACCGCCTACAACCAGCCGCCGCACCCGAGCTTCTTCCTGGGCGACCGCATGCCGGCCCAGCCCCGGCCGCAGATCTACGTGCGGTGACGCGGCCCGGCCCCCGCGCCTGAACCCCGCCGAGCGAGCCGGGAGAGCCCACCCCGCTCTCCCGGCTCGCCCATGCTCGGCGCGCTTAAGCGGATTGTGCCGGTGAACGGCCCGTCCGTCGGCAGATCATGCCGAACTTCGGGGCGCCGGGAGCTGGTTCAGTGCCCTGCCTGGACTGGTCATGCCGGGACGGGGCCGGCGGTCCGGCCGGAACCTTGAACGGCGCCGAACGCGGGGCTACCGTGCCACGTACAGATAGGAAAGTTTCCTATCTGATGGAGGCTCCCCATGCCCCGCGCCCCTCCATCGCCGGGTGGCATCGACGCACCCCCATGACCACCCCGCTCAGCAAGGACCCCCGCCATGAAGAAAGCCCGACGCAGGACCGCCGCGATCGCGGCCGGCCTCGGCGCCGCCCCCCTGATCGCGGTCGTCCTCCCGGCGACCGCCGCCTACGCCCACGGCTACGTCTCGGCGCCCATGAGCCGCCAGGCGCAGTGCGCGGCGCGCATCGTCCAGTGCGGATCCATCCAGTGGGAGCCGCAGAGCGTCGAGGGCCCGAAGGGCCTGCGGAGCTGCAGCGGCGGCAACGCCCGCTTCCGCGAGCTCGACGACGACGGCCTGCCGTGGCAGGCCGCGTCCGTCGGCAACACGGTGACCTTCACCTGGACGTTCACCGCCCGGCACCGGACCCGCGACTACGAGTACTACCTCGGCGGCAGGCGCATCGCCTTCGTCGACGGCCACGACCAGCAGCCGCCGTCCTCCGTCTCCCACACCGTGAACCTCGGCGGCGTGACGGGACGGCAGAAGGTGCTCGCCGTCTGGAACATCGCCGACACCGCCAACGCCTTCTACGCCTGCATCGACCTCCAGGTGCGCTGACGCGCCCTGCCGCGTGCACACCCCGCACGCGAGCCCCTCCGCACGCG
>NZ_JBIQHY010000017.1:0-40319 GCF_044508335.1 Actinomadura sp. | reverse complement strand
TGCGCTGACGCGCCCTGCCGCGTGCACACCCCGCACGCGAGCCCCTCCGCACGCGCGCCCGCCCGCACCGGGCGGCCGCGCGTGCGATCACCCCGCGAAAGAGTCGAGTCCCGAAGGAAGTGATCAGGTGCGACGTCTCCTGACGATGCTGAGCGCCGCGCTGCTCGCGGCAGGATGCCTGTCGGCCGTCCTGCCCATGGCGTCGGCCACCGCCGCCGCGTGCGCGGCAGAGTGGAACGCGTCCGCCGTCTACACCGGCGGCGCGTCCGTGTCCTACAACGGGCACAACTGGTCCGCGCGATGGTGGACGCAGAACGAGACCCCCGGCACCGCGGAGGTCTGGACCGATCAGGGCGCCTGCGGCGGCGGGACGTCCGGTCCCGGCTGCTCCGCCCCCGACTGGACGGCCGGGCAGTGGTACCCGGTGGGCAGCGTCGTCAGGTACACCGACGGCAAGTACTACATCGCCGTCCATGAGAACCCGGGCTACGACCCCGTGATCAGCAACTGGTTCTGGGACCCGTACGCCTGCGACGGCCCGACCGACCCGGGGCCCTCCGACCCGCCCGCCCCCGGCGGCTTCGTGGTGAGCGAGGCGCAGTTCAACCAGATGTTCCCGGGCCGCAACTCCTTCTACACCTACGCCGGGTTGACCGCGGCGATGGCGTCGTTCCCGGCGTTCGCCAAGACCGGCAGCGACACGGTGAAGAAGCAGGAGGCCGCGGCCTTCCTCGCCAACGTCAGCCACGAGACCGGCGGTCTGGTCTACATCGTCGAGCAGAACACGAGCAACTACCCGCACTACTGCGACGCGGGCCGGCCCTACGGCTGCCCCGCCGGCACGGCGGCCTACTACGGCCGCGGCCCGATCCAGCTGAGCTGGAACTTCAACTACAAGGCGGCGGGCGACTCCCTCGGCATCGACCTGCTGCGCAACCCGTGGCTCGTCGAGCAGGACGCGGCCGTGGCCTGGAAGACCGGGCTCTGGTACTGGATGACCCAGAGCGGTCCCGGCACCATGACCGGGCACAGCGCCATGGTCAACGGACGCGGCTTCGGTGAGACGATCCGCAGCATCAACGGCTCTCTGGAGTGCGACGGCCGGAACCCGGCCCAGGTCCAAAGCCGCGTGAACGCCTACCAGCGGTTCACGCAGATCCTCGGCGTCCCGGCCGGCGGCAACCTGACCTGCTGACGGCCCGCGCTCGCCACCCCGAGCCCGGACGGCCCGAGCCCGGACGGCCCGAGCCCGCCGCCCCGGACGCGGACCGTCCGGGGCGGCGGCGGGCCTCATGCGGGCTTGCGGATGTAGCCGATGACCAGTTCGGCCAGCTCGTCCACCATGCGGTCGTGCGGGATGGGCGGGCGGTCCAGGACGTACTTGATGGAGAGCAGGCCGACGGTCTCGGTGATGATCCAGAGTGTCGCGTCGATGTCGAGGTCGTCGCGGAACGCGGAGCGGTTGACCAGGAGGTAGACGCGGATCAGGTCGGTCAGCCGCCGCTGCAGCGCGGCGAGCTTGTCGAACGGGCCGAGCCGCGGCACCTGCTCGACGATGATCCGCAGCAGGTCGGCGTTCTCCTCGAACAGGCGGATCTGCGCGTCCAGCAGGGCGCGGCCGGCGTCCTCCCAGGGCAGCCGCATGGTGGCCTCGATCTCGGCGCCGAGCCGGTCGGCGAGATGGTCGGCGAAGCGGTCCAGGACGGCGATGACGATCGCGTCCTTGTTGGGGAAGTACTGGTAGAGCGACCCGTTGCTGATGCCCGCGGTCTTGGCGATGCGGTTGGTGGACGCGCCGTCGTAGCCGCGTTCCGACAGAACGCGAGTGGCGGCCTCCAGGATGCGTTCCACCATCCGGCGCGAACGGTCCTGGGTGGGGATCCGGCGGGGCGAAAGCCCAGGTGAGGAGGCCATCGGCGGTTCCCTCGCAAACGCGACTTGTAAGCGACTCCTTATTCGCGTTCAACTTACCGGAGGAGTTCTTTCAGGAGGTATGCCGCATGACGGTGACCGAGGGGGCGTCCGCGGCCCGGCCGGCCGAGCCGGAGCGCGGCGAGCCCGTCCCGTTCGGACCCGGGTCGCTGCTGTGGGAGCAGATCGGCCTCTACACGTCGGCGATCGCGGGCAACAGCGCGTTCATCCTGCAGGTGATGCATCCGGCGATCGGCACCGTGGTCGACCGGCGGTCCAGCTTCCGCACCGACCCGCTCGGCCGCGCCGCGCGCAGCTTCGCCTCGGTGCAGACGTGGGTCTACGGCGGGCGGGCCGCCATCGAGGAGGGCAAGCGGCTGCGCGAGATGCACAAGACGCTGAGCGCCGTCGACGAGGAGGGGCGGCGCCATCACGCGCTGTCGGCCGAACCGTGGGCGTGGGTGCACCTGACCGGCTTCTACGCCGCCGTCGCCGCGGCGGAGTACTTCGCGCCGGCGCCGCTGACGAAAGACGAGGAACAGCAGATCTTCGACGAGTTCCTCCAGCTCGGCAGGATCCTGCGGGTGCCCGAGCGGATGCTGCCGGGGAGCATCCCGGAGTACTGGGAGTACTTCGACGACATGGTCGCCAACACGCTCGTCCCGCACAAGGTGGCCTACGAGGTCCTCGCCCAGATGAGCCAGGTCCCGCCCAACGTGCCGAAGCTGCTGCGCCCCGCGGTCGCCCCGCTGAGCGAGGCCGGCGGCCGGCTCGGCCGGCTGATCACCATCGGCACCCTGCCGGAGGCGGCGCGGGAGAAGCTCGGGCTGCGGTGGACCGCGGCGGACGAGCGCAGGCTGCGGCTGGTCGCGCAGGTCATCGGGCGGAGCACGCCGCTGCTCCCCGAACGCCTCCGGTACATGCCGATCGCCTACCGCGCGCGGCAGGCCGCCCGCGCCCAGGAGCGGCTGGAGCGCGCGCTGGCGCACCGGCCCATGTGACGTCCGGCCCGGGAGTCCCGCGGCTCACCTGAGAGATCGTCAAAATTCGAACTTTTCGCCTCCGGCCCGGATCATACGGGCTGAAACGGATTCTCGTGGCATCCGCCGAGCCGGAGGTCGTACATGGATTACGTGGTCCTGATGATCGCGGGAAGCGCCCTTCTCGCCGGGGCCGTCGCCTATGGCGTCACGCACCGCGACTTCCACGCGGGAGGCAGGGCGGCGGCCGCCCTGGCCTGCGCGCTCCTCGTGGGCGCCGCCTCCCTGTACATCCCCTATCTCCCCGTGCTCGCCCTGCTGGGCACCGCGGTCATCTACCTCATCGTGCGGCGCGTGTTCTCCGCGGGAACGGCGCTCGCCGCCGCGGGCCTGGTCCTCGTCGCCGGCTGCTCGTTCTCCGTCCTGCTCATGATGGCCGCCCTACAGACCATGTGACGCCTTGGCGACCGCCCGTACGGCCGCGTCCACCTCCTCATGGGTGTTGTAGAGGTAGAAGCTGAGGCGGCAGCTCGCCGGGGGCGTCAGGCCGAGCGCGTGGTGCGCGAGGGTGGCGCAGTGGCACCCGGCGCGCGACTCCACGCCCATCGCGTTCAGCTCCTCCGCCACCCGGACCGGGTCCCGGCCCGCGAGGTTGAAGGACACCAGGGACGTGCGCCGGCACGGGTCCTCCGGCCCGTAGACCGTGATCCCGTCGACGGCGGCGAGCGCGTCGAGCGCGTGGGCGGTGAGCCGCCGGTTCCAGGCCGACACCCGGTCCATCGCGGCGCGGACGGCGTCCCGGCCGAAGGGGCGGGACGTCCCGAAGTACACCGGCCGGTCCGGTGACAGCGCCAGGTCCAGCAGGAGGCGCAGCGCCTGCGCGGACACGATCGCGCCGAGGATGTTCGGCGTCCCGGCGGCGTACTTCCAGGGCAGCGTGTTGTACTCGACGCGGTCCGGGAACACCCGCCCCTCGGCGATCATGTCGCCGCCGTAGAGGAAGGGCGGCGCGGCCGCCAGCAGGTGCTCCCTGCCGTACAGCACGCCCACGCCGAACGGCGCCAGCAGCTTGTGGAACGAGAACGCCAGGTAGTCGGCGTCGAGGGCGCGCACGTCCACGAAGGCCCCCGGCACCAGCTGGGCGGCGTCGACCAGCAGCAGGGACCGCCGCTCGCCGGTCGGCTGCGGGTAGCCGCTGCCGTCGGCCAGCGCGCGGACGGCGGGCAGCGGCACGCGCGTGCCGAGGAAGTTGGACGCCCCGGTGCAGCAGACCAGCTTGGTGCGCCCGTCGATCAGCGAGGCCAGGTGCTCCAGGTCGAGCTCGCCCGTGCGCGGGTCGAACCGCGCGAGGCGCAGCTCGACCCGGCGGCCGAGCCGCGGCAGCAGCTCCCGGCACAGCGCGTGCCACGGGACGTAGTCCGAGTTGTGCTCCATCAGCGTGGTCACCATGTTGTCGCCGTCGCGGAACTCGGTGAGCAGCGAGTACATGACCGCGTTGATCGCCTCGGTCGCGTTGCGGAACAGCGCGACGCACTCCCGGCCGGGCGCGCCGATGAACCGCGCGATCGTGTCGTAGGCGTCCTCGAACAGCGCGGTCATCTCCCGCGACGCGGTGGACTGGCCCCGGTGGACGTTCTCGTAGCCGGGCGCGAGCGTCCGGTAGAGGTCCACCAGCTCGCGCGGCGGCTGGGTGCTCGCCGCGTTGTTCGTCGCGATGCGGCCGCGCCCGGGGAACGCGAAGTGCCTGCGGACGGCCCGCACGTCCAGCACGCCGGAGGTCATGGGCTCGGGACGGTGGTCCAGGCCCCGGTCATCGGCGGGCCGAAGACGCAGCCGTCATGGGCGAGGACGTCGGCCAGCAGGCGGTCGGCGAGGGTGGCCGGGTCGAGTTCGGCGGCGGTGGCGACGCCCGTCCGCTCCATCAGCGGCGCCGTCGCCCCGATCACGTTGGCCCAGCCCCAGGCGGGGGCATCCGGGCCGCCGCCGGCGAACGTCTCGACCAGCAGCCGCGGTCCGGGCAGCCCGGCGGCGCGGAACGCCGGGAACAGCGCCGGGCCCATGCGCCGTTCGAAGCCGGCCTTCTCCAGCGCGTCCAGGAACCACCCGTGCGCGCGGTCCCACAGCGGCGTCGCGGGGGCGGCGGGCGCGTAGGCCAGGTCGGCCTCGTGCGCGCAGACCACGCCGCCCGGACGGACGTGCGACGCGGCACGGCGCAGTGCCGCCGCCGGGTCCGGCAGGTACATCAGGAGCAGCCTGCACACGACGGCGTCGAAGCCGCCGCCGATCGTGTCGAGGGTCCGCACGTCGCCCACCCGGTACTCGATGTTGGGCGCGTCCGTGCGCCGCCGGGCGAGCTCGACCGCCGCGGGGTCGCGCTCGACGCCCACCACGGCGCCGTCCGGGCCCACCAGCTCGGCGGCGAGCCGGGTCACGTTGCCGGCGCCGCTGCCGAGGTCGAGCACGCGCATGCCGGGCGCGATCCCCGCGCGGCGCAGCAGCCGCCGGGTGAGCGGGTCGAAGAGCCTGCCCTGGGCCACGAGGCGCTCGTCCTCGGCGGCTCGGTCCGCGAACGGATAACTCGTCATGGTTCCTCCCCGTGTGTTCGCTGTACGGCAAGCGTGGCCGGGGGAGGCGCGGATGTCGTTGGCCTACCGCGCGGGGTCCTTTGCATTGCGTGCGGACCTGCGGTACTCCGACGGCGGCAGCCCGTGCTCGGCGCGGAACGCGCGGCTGAAGTCGGCCGCGCTGGAGAACCCCCAGCGGGCCGCGATGGCCGCGACCGGGCGGGCGGCGAGCGCCGGGTCGGCGAGGTCGCCGCGGCACCGCTCCAGCCGGCGCCGCCTGATCCAGCCGGCGACCGTCAGGCCCTCGTCGTGGAAGAGCTGGTGGAGGGTGCGGACCGAGATGTGGTGCGCGGCCGCGATGCTCGCCGGGGTCAGCCCGGGGTCGCCGAGGTGCTGCCGGATGAAGCCCTGGATCGTGGTGAGCAGGGCGTGCCGCCTGGCCTGCGGCGTGTCCCAGTCCCGCACGTCCAGTTCGCCGGCCAGGCGCGTGGCCAGCACCTCCAGCGCGGCGGACGACACCCGGGCCGCCTCGGCGGGGCTGAGATGGTCGACGTTGCGGGCGAGCCGGAGCAGGAACTGCGACGTGAGGTCGCCGAGGCCGCTCGTCGCCGGGATGCGCATCGCGGTCAGCCCGCGCACCCGGCCCGGCGGCAGCGGCAGCAGCGACGGCGGGAACATGAACGTCATCACCCGGGTCGGCCGGTCGTCGAGGCCGCACACCACCTCATAGGGACGGCGGGTGTCGTAGAAGGCGAACTCGGCGGGCGAGAGGAGGGCCTGCCGCCCGCCCTGGCCGACGCCGCAGCGACCGCCGCCGCACACCAGGAAGAGCTTCAGCAGGTCGGGGTCGGCCATGGAGATCATGCTCGGCGTGCGGTGCACCGTGATGGGCATGATGTCCATCACGACCACCTGCATCGGGCCGAGCCCGCTGGTGCGGAACTTCCCCCGGTAGCCGTCCCAGCGGCCGATCGGACGGCACTCCATCGGCACCCATGTGCTCGCCGTCATCTGCCGGAAGAACTCGGTGCGGTCGGCGACGGGCACATCGTCGACCGTGATGAGCGCGCTCATCGCAAACCCCCGCGGAACGGCGGGCGCTTGCGCGCGCCCCCCGGCGACTACGGTCACGCGCGGATGCCATGAGCGGAACCATGCTGGCCGCACCCGGCCAGACCAAACCGGTTCGCCGCCGCGTGAGATGCGGTCAGGAACTGACCGCTTTCCTTGCGACGCTGGGGTCATGACCGTTCTGGACGACCGGGCGCTCAACCGGGCCACGCTCGCCCGCCAGCTTCTGCTCGACCGCGCCGACCTGCCCGTGCTCGACGCCGTCGCCCACCTCGGCGGCCTGCAGGCGCAGGAACCGCAGGAACCGTTCGTCGGGCTCTGGTCGCGGCTCCGCGGGTTCGACCCGGCGGCGCTCTCGGATCTCCTGACCGGGCGGCATGCGGTGCGCACCCACCTGATGCGCCGCACCGTCCACCTCGTCACCGCCGCCGACGCGCTCGCGTGGCACGCCCGCCACCAGGCCATGATGTGCCAGAGGGTGCTCGGGGCCTACCGCCGCGAGCTGGAGCGGGTGGATTTCGGGGAACTCGCCGCGGCGGGCCGCGCGGTGATGGAGGACGGCCGCCCCCGCACGTCGGCGGAGCTGGTCCGCGCGCTGCCCGAGCGCTGGCCGCAGGCGGGGCCGCGGGCGCTGGGGGAGATGCTCGGCTCCCTGGTCCCGATGGTGCAGGCGCCGCCGCGCGGCCTATGGCGCACCAAGGCGGGGGTGCGCCACGCCCTGCTCTCCTCCTGGCTCGGCCGGGACGTCGACCCGCTGCCCGCGGACGGCTCCGACCCGGTCGGCCGGGAGCTGCTGCGGCGCTACCTCGCCGCGTTCGGCCCGGCGTCCTCGTCCGACCTGCGCGCCTGGTGCGGTCTCGCCGGCCTGCCCGCCGCGGTCGCGGCGCTGCGCCCGGAGCTGGTCGCGTTCCGGGACGAGCGCGGCCGCGAGCTGCTCGACCTCCCCGGCGCCCCGCGCCCGGACCCCGGCACGCCCGCCCCGGTGCGCTTCCTGCCGGCGTTCGACAACGCGATCCTCGGCTACCAGGACCGCCGCCGCATCATCGACGACGCCCACCGCGGCCTCTCCGTCGCCGGTGAGCGCGTGGTCCTGGTCGACGGCCGCGTCGCCGCCACCTGGACCACCGAGGCGGACGCGGTCGTCATCGCCCCGCTGCGCCCGCTCTCCAAACCCGACCGGACCGCCGTCGCCGATGAGGGGGAACGCCTGGCGTCCTTCCTCATCGACGACGAGCGCCCCCGGGTGAAGCTCACGGGCTGAAACCCGGAGGCGGGCGCGGCCGGGCCGGCCGCGCCCGCCTCCGGTGCGGGATCAGAGCGGGTACTGCGGCGGCTCGCCGCGCATGGTGATCCAGCGGATCTCGGTGAACGCCTCGATGTTCGCCGAGGCGCCGCCGAAGCGGGAACCGGTGCCGGACGCCCCGACGCCGCCGAACGGGGCGTTGGCCTCGTCGTTCACCGTCTGGTCGTTGATGTGGACGATGCCCGTCGGGATCTGCTCGGCGACGGCCAGGCCGCGCATCACGTCCCGGGTCACGATGCCGAGCGAGAGCCCGTAGTCGCCCGCGGCGGCCAGCTCCACCGCCTCCGAGGCGGACGACACGCGGGTGATCGGGGCGACCGGGCCGAACACCTCCTCGGCGAACGCGGGCGCGGTCAGCGGGATGTCCGCGAGCACCGTGGGGCGGTAGAAGAGCTGCTCGTAGGTGCCGCCGGACGCCAGCTTCGCGCCCTGGTCGACGCTCGCGGTGACCATCCCGTGGATCTTGTCGCGCTGGCCGGCGTCGATGACGGGGCCGAGCGCGACCTCGCCTGCCGCCGGGTCGCCGACCGGGAGCCCGCCCGCCTTGGCGGCGAGGCGCTCCACGAAGTCGTCGTAGAGGCGGTCGGCGATCAGGTGGCGGCCGGTGGTCATGCAGATCTGGCCCTGGTGGAAGAACGAGCCCCAGGTGGCGAGGTTCACCGCCGCGTCCACGTCGGCGTCGTCCAGGACGAGCATCGCGGAGTTCCCGCCGAGTTCGAGGTGGGCGCGCTTGAGGTGCCGCCCGGCCAGCTCGCCGATGCGGCGGCCGACCTGGGTGGAGCCGGTGAACGAGATGACCCGGACGTGCGGGTCGGTGATCATGGCCTCGCCGACGTCCGCGCCGCCCGGCAGCATCTGCAGGACGCCCGGCGGCAGCCCGGCCTCCTCGAACACCCGCGCCATCAGCGTGCCGCCCGTGACCGCGGTGCGCGGGTCGGGCTTGAGGAGGACGGCGTTGCCCAGCGCGAGCGCCGGCGCCACCGAGCGGATGCCGAGGATGATCGGCACGTTGAACGGCGAGATCACCCCGACCACGCCCGCCGGCATGCGGCGCGCCATGGACAGCCGCGGCTCCTCCGACGGCAGGATCTCGCCGGTCGCCATGGCCGGCAGGCCGGCCGCGTTGTAGCACTCCTCCGCCGCGACGTGCAGGGCGAACCCGGCCATGCCGGGGACCGTGCCGACCTCGCGAACGTTCCAGCCGCTGATCTCCTCGGCGTGCTCCTGCCACAGGTCGCCGGCCTTGCGCAGGACGGCGGCGCGGGCGGTGTGCGGCAGCGCGGCCCACTCCCGCTGCGCCTTGGCGGCGCTCGCGGCGGCCTCGGCGACGTCCTGCGCGTTCGCCTGCCCCATCCGGCCGAGCTCGGCGCCCGTGGCCGGCTCGACCACGGCGTAGTCACCGCCGTGCGCCGCCGTCCACGCACCGTTCTTGAAGATGTTCCCCTGCCAGTCGACGCTGTCCAGCAGTCCCACGGCGGTTCCTCCTTCTCCTGTCGTGTTCTCAGTGCTTCATGCGGAGCACCGGCTTGAGCACCTCGCCGCGGCGGCTGCCGCCGAGCGTTCCGGCCACGCGCTCGCCCCAGGTCCGGCAGGGCCGCCGGCACCGGGGCGGCGGGGAGCCCGGCGGCGTCGAACAGGGAGGCGGGCCGGGCCGGCAGCGGCTCGACCGGCCATTCGCGCCCGCCGGCCGCGACGGTCATCGCGCCGATCGGCGGCGCGGACGCCGGCCGTGTCGATCAGGTCCTCGACCCCGACCGGGACGCCGTGCAGCGGGCCGCGCCGGCCGGCGCGTTCCGGCTCGGCGGCCCGCGCGCGGGCCTCGTCCGCCGTGACCGCGGTGTAGGCGTGCACGTGCGGTCCGGTGGCGGCGATCGCGGCCGGCATCCTCTCGGTCGGGCCGGCGGGTCTGAGCCGGCCCGTCGTGACGGCGGCGACCGGTTCACTGGGCGACATCGGGCCTCCGCACGTGGTAGCCGGCGGGGAAGAGGCTCAGCTCCGTCCTTCCGCGGATCAGGCCCCACAACCCGCCTGGTAGTAGCCACAATGCCACCGCGATGCCGCCCGCGCCCAGCAGGACGAGGTACCCCGAGCCGTAGTCGCCGAGGACGGCGGCCGTCTTGAGGAGCGAACCGCGCGCCGGGATCTCGCTCACGCTGAACTCCTTGGTCACGGCCGGGAAGCCGGAAGTGGTGCGACCGTACGCACCCGCCGTCGGCAGGAGCAACGGGTCGTTCCGAGAATTCGAACGCGATTTTGCTATCTGGAACCTTGGTCTGACGTGGGGCGATACCCGAGCCGCCTGGAGATCTCGGCGGCGGTGCGCCGCAGCGGCGGTTCGACGCGTCCCGCCAGGGCGTCCACCGACGCGGGCGCGACCGTCAGGTGGACGGCGACGTTGACCGCCGCGATGACCGCGCCCGAGCGGTCGCGCACCGGCGCCGCGAACGACCGCAGGCCGGGCGCGAGCTCCTCGTCGTTGACCGCCACGCCGGTCTGGCGCACCCGCGCCAGCGCCGCCGTGAGCTGCTCCCGGTTGGTGATCGTCTTCGGCCCGCGGCGGGCCAGGTCGGTGCGGTCGAGGAGCTGCCGCAGCTCCGCCGCGTCCTTGTGGGCCAGCAGCACCTTCCCCATCGACGTGCAGTAGGCGGGGAGCCGCGACCCGACGTGGAGGTTGAGGTCCATGGCCAGCGCGCTGCGCCGGCCGCTGCGCCTCCGGTCGACGTAGACGACGTCGAGGCCGTCGCTGAGCCCGATGCTGGCGGTGTAGCCGGTCTCGTCCGCCAGGGCCTGGAGCGGCGGGCCGGCGATGCTCGTCAGCTCCATCGAGTCGATCGCCGCGAACCCGAGGTCCACCGCGCGGGGGCCGAGGGAGTACTTCTTGGTCTCCGGGTCCTGCTGCAGGTACTCCAGCCTGGTCAGCGTGGCGACGTAGCGGTGCGCCGTGCTCTTGGTGAGCCCCGCGGCCCGCGCCAGCTCGGCGACGCCCAGCACCGAGCGGTCCCCGGTGAAGGCGGACAGGACGCGCAGCCCCCGCTCCAGCGAGGCGGAGAAGGACGGGTCGGCGGCCCTGCGGGCACGCCGGCGCGCGGAGTCGTCATCGGTCACAGCGGTCAGAATACGATCTGACTGTTCCAGTTATTCGAACGTTTTTGACCGTCGGGCGCGTGGTGGCAATGTTCTAGGGCCGCAACCGACCGACGTGAGCGAGGAGAACGGCCCCATGGCGGACTGGCGCACAGCTCGCGTCGGGCACTTCATCGGCGGCGAGTGGGTGGACTCCGCGTCCGGCCGCTCCTACCCGAACCGCTCCCCGTGGTCGGGGGAGACGCTCGGCGAGGTCGCCGCCGGCGACATCGAGGACGCCGAGCGGGCCGTCGCCGCCGCGCACGCGGCGTTCGAGGGCTGGGCGCGGACGCCGCCGCACGAGCGCCAGCTCGTCTTCCTGCGCGCGGCCGAGGTCCTGGAGCGGCGCGGCGGCGAGGTGCTCGCCGCCCTCGCCGACGAGACCGGCTGCGGGCGCACCTTCGGCGCCGTCCAGCTCGACTTCGCCGCCAAGCTGCTCCGCCAGGCCGCGCAGCTGCCCTACCGGCCCGCGGGGGAGCTGCTGCCGTCGGACGCCGCGGGAACCACGGCGATGGCGGTCCGCCGGCCGGTCGGCGTGGTCGCGGCGATCGCGCCGTGGAACGCCTCGCTCACCCTCGGCGGCCGGGCGATCGTCGGGCCGCTCGCGCTCGGCGACACCGTCGTGCTGAAGCCGTCCGAGGAATCCCCGTACACGGGCGGTGCGCTCTGGGCGGAGATCCTCCAAGAGGCCGGCCTGCCCGCGGGCGCGCTCAACGTCGTCACCCACGCCCCCGGCGAGGCCGGCGGCATCGGCGACGCGCTGCTCGCCGACCCGCTCGTCAAGCGGATCAACTTCACCGGCTCCACCCCCACCGGCCGCCGCCTCGCCGAGAAGGCCGGACGGCACCTCAAGCGGGTCGTGCTGCAGCTCAGCGGGCAGAACCCGCTCATCGTCGCGGGCGACGCCGATCTCGACTACGCCGTGAACGCCGCGACCTACGGCGCCTTCGTCCACCAGGGGCAGGTGTGCATGTGCGCCAGGCGCGTCTACGTCGAACGCCCGCTGGCCGAGGAGTTCGCCGAGCGCTTCGCCGCCCGCGCCGCGGCGCTGCCGGTGGGCGACCCGGCCGACCCGGACACGGTCATCGGCCCGGTGATCAACGAGTGGGCCCTCGCCCTCATCGACCGCCGCGTCAAGGAGGCCGTCGGCCTCGGCGCCCGCGTGCTGGCCGGCGGCGACCCCGCCCCGCCGTGCTACCCGGCCACCGTCCTCGCCGACGTACCGGACGAGGCGGAGATCGCGCAGGGCGAGACGTTCGGCCCCGTGGTCGTCCTCGAAGCGGTCGACTCCGCCGAGGCCGCCGTCGCCCGCGCCAACGCCTCCGACTTCGGCCTCGTCGCCTCGGTCATCACCGGCGACCGCCCGCGCGGCCTCCGCCTGGCCGAGGCCCTCGACGCCGGCATCGTCCACGTCAACGACCAGCCGGTCAACGACGAGCCGCAGATGCCGTTCGGCGGCGTCAAGGACACCGGCTGGGGCCGCTTCGGGCTGGGCTTCGCCGCCGAGGAGTTCTGCGAACTCCAGTGGATCACCGTCCGCGACCAGGACCGCGGCTTCCCCTTCTGACCCGGGGCGGCGGGGCCGACCGCGGGCGGCCGGCCGGGCGGCCTCGCGGTCAGCCGGCGCGCCGCTCGATCGCCGCGGCGAGGTGGTCGAGTTCCTCGCCGCGGTGGGCGCGGTGCTGCTCCGTCCAGGACTCGTCGTGGAGCGGGTCGAGCGTCATGACCAGGCGCGTGCGGGCGCCGGCCGGCTCCAGGACGACGGTCGTCAGGTGCTCGTACGGCTCGCGGCCGGGCACGAAGTCGATCAGCGACAGGTAGGCGAGCCGGTGCGGCGGCGCCACCTCGGTGAACGTCTTGCGCACCTCCGCGGCGAGCGGGTTGCCGGTGTCCCGCATGAACGCGACCTGCTCCGGCGCCGTCGCGGTCATGGTGTACCGCAGCAGGCCGCCGGGCCTGAGGTCGAGCTCGCCCACCCGGCTCTCGAAGCCGTCCGGGGCGAACCACTCCCCGAGCCCGCCGGCGGTGGTCAGCAGTTCCCAGACGAGCCGGACCGGAGCGTCGTAGACGCGTTCGAGCCGCGCGGCCGTCGGGCTCGGCGTGTGCGATGAGGTCATCGTTCCTCCTGTCGGAAGGCGGCGGCGTTCAGCCCCAGCGGCTGATCTCACCGGCGGGGTAGGCGGCGAACGCGCCGCTTTCGGCGCCGGTCTTGAGACTGGTCAGGTAGGAGCCCCAGTTGGTGCTGCATCCGCTCATGAACTCGTCGGCCTCCCGCCAGCCGGCGTGGGAGAACAGCAGCGTCGTGCCGCCGCGTCCGGCAGAGCGCAGGGTGAACGTGATCAGGGTGCCGATCCAGCTGCCGGGCCCGCCGGTGACCCGCCAGACCACCCGGTCCGGCTCGTCGGTGAGCACCTCCATCGCGGCGGCGGGCTGCTCGGCGTCGCCGAAGTACACGGCGAAGCCGGAGCCGACGGCGTGCTCTCCGGTGAGCGGCCGTCCCGTCCACCAGCTGGCGATGCCGCCGGTGTCGGCGATGAGGTCGTGCACCCGCTTGGGCGGCGCGTCGATGCTGACGCGGTGCAGGATGTCGGGCATTGCGGTCTCCGTTCACTCAGGCAGATCCGCAGCGAAGACGAACGGCCGCCCCCCAGACGGACACTCCGCGAAAAAATCCCGCGGCAGCGGTGCGGAAGGTGGCCACGACGGCTGTGCGAAAGCCCGGCGGACGGTGCGGAGACCCGCGGCGCCGGCGGCGCGTGCCGCCCGCGATGCCGCCCGGCGGCGCGGCCCCGGCACGGTGAAATGGCGGGTGCGGAATTGATTGCGGGCCGCGCAGGCGATCGTTAATGTGTAACATGCGGGGGTGGAATGGGAAACCCCTGTTCCGGCCCCTATGTTCGGCGGCCCTTCAATCGACCCCTATCGTTTCTCTCAGCCTATGTTCTGAATGGCGTCCGGACTAGCATCCGAATATGGACGTCTCCGTCAGCGGCGCACCTGCGAGCAATAAGGTCGAAAATGCGGTGCGCGACTTCCTCGACGCGCCCGCCGCATCGGTTCCCGCCTTGTTCCGTCAGCTTGACGCCGCCTTCCGCAGTCCCGCCGGGGTGGCCTCCGAGGAGGCATCCGACACCGCTTCCGCCTTCGCCGTGCACGTCGAGCCGGCCAGGGCGACCGACGAGGGGCGCGCGGCCGTGCCCGTGCTCGCGTCCGCGCTGCGCGAGGGCGCGCCCGCGGACCGGGCCCCGCATCTCGTCATGCTCCTGGCGCTGCTCGCCGACACCGACGCGCACGACGCCGTGCGGGTCGAGTCCGCGGCCGTGCTGTCCCTGTTCGACGGGGCGGCGGCCGACCGCCGGCTCACCGCCGCCCTGCTGCACTTCGCCGGGTTCTTCCCCGAGGACCGGGAGCGGGTGCTGAAGGCGTCGGACGCGCTCCGGCTGAGCGCCGACGACCGGAGCCGGCTGCTCCGCTCGCTCGACGAGGAGCGCACCGAGGGCCACGCCCTCGGCCGCGAGTGGCCCTCGCCCGCGATGTGGGCGGTCACCGAGGCGGAGCTGGAGGCCGACCGGAGGAACTGGATCTCCGCCATGCCGGAGAGCGACCTGGACGCGCTCTGGGCGGGCGACACCCGCAAGATCCGCGACTACTCGGCGCTCAAGGCCCTCGCCCTGCTGGACACGCCGGTCCGGCCGTACCGCGCCGAGCCCGACTACGCCGAACCCGAGCCGCCCGCGCCCGCCGGCCGGGCCGCGGACGCCCCCTCGGCCGTCGAACTGCTCGCCCCGGCCGCGGCGCTGCTCGCCTGCCCCGACTGCCGCGGCCCGCTCGCGCTCGCCGCCGAGGGCGCGCGGTGCGGCTCGTGCGGGAAGCAGCACCCGGCGACCGGGGACTGGCTCGACCTGTCGTCCGAGGCCGGGAACACGCTGGAAGCGATGATCATCAACGATCCGGGGAAGGTGGCCCGCTACGAGCGCGGGCTCCGGCCCGCGTTCCTGCGCGCGATGGGCCGGGACTTCGAGGGCCTGCTCACCGTCGAGCAGGAGATCGACTTCCTGGAGCGGCACCTCGGCCGGGTGACCGGTCCGGTCCTCGACCTCGCCGCCGGGACGGGCCGCTTCACCAGGGTCGTCGCCGAGACGGTCCCCGGCCCCGTCATCGCGCTGGACCTCGCGACCTCGATGCTGGCCGCGCTCCAGGCGACCCCGCCGAAGCTGCCCGCCGTGCGCGGCAGCGCGCTGAGCCTCCCCGTCGCGGACGCCTCGCTGGGCGCGGTGACCTGCTGGAACGCGCTGCAGACCCTGCCCGGGCAGGAGCAGGTGATCCACGAGGTGAGCCGCTGCCTGGCGGACGGCGGCACATTCGCGCTGTTCACCTTCGAGCAGTCCGCCGACCCGCTCTACCGGGAATTCCAGGCGCGCCACGAGAAGGACCTGCTGGTCGAACTCCAGCCGCGGGAAACGCTCATCCGCTGGCTCGTGGAGGCGAAGTTCACCGTTCGAGAGGTGCACCGGCCCGGCTGCTGCGTGCTGCTTGCGGCCATTCGCGACCCGCGTTGAGCGGACCGCCGCGCGAAAAGGAACTCCGAGCAAGGAACCAATGATGAAATTCGTCATTATCGGAATCGGCGTGGGCGGTCTCGCCACCGCCCGATATCTGCTGGACGCCGGCCACGAGGTCGAGATCTACGAGCAGGCGGACCGGCTGCGCACCGAGGGCGCGTCCCTCATCCTGTGGTCCAACGGCACCGGGATCCTGCGCGACCTCGGCGTGGAGCCGGAGGCCATGGGCAGCCGCATGGACGCCATGAACACCCTGTCGGAGCGCGGCGACACGCTGCTGCGGCTCGACCTCACCCGGCTGGAGCGGCGGTTCGGCCACCCGACCGTGGTCGTGCCGCGCGGCGACCTCGTCCAGGAGCTCGCCAAGGGCCTGCCCGACGGCGTGCTCAACTACGGCAAGCGGTGCGTCGGGATCAGTGAGCCGCCGGACGGCGCCGCGGGCCCGCTCATCGCGGAGTTCGACGACGGCACCAAGGCCGAGGGCGACGTCGTCATCGGCGCCGACGGGCACCGCTCCGCCGTCCGCCGCTACCTGCACGGCGAGACGCCCGCCGCCTACACCGGCTTCGCGACCTGGCACGGCCTCACCCGGCTGCCGGTGGGCCTGCCGCACGAGACCACCGGCATCGTCTTCCACGGCAAGTCGGGCTTCTCGACGATGTTCTCCGCGGGCGACGGCCAGATCCAGTGGGTGTTCGTCACGCCGTGGGCCGAGGGCGACACGGTGCCGCGCGGCGTGCGGGACGAGCGGACCGGCGACCGCGGCAGCGGCGAGGGCGCGTCCGCGACGCAGAACCTCAGGGAGCGGTTCGGCGGGGTCGTCTCGCCCGTCCCCGAGCTGCTGGAGCGGCTCGTCGACGACGAGATCGGCCTGTTCCCGCACATCCTGCACCAGGTTCCCGACCGGCCGGGCCGGGGGCGGATCACGCTCATCGGCGACGCGCTGCACGCCGTCCCGCCGACGCTCGCGCAGGGCGTCAACCAGACGCTGGAGGACGCGTGGTGCCTCAACCAGGTGCTGACCGGGTCCGGGACGGCGCCCTCCGGCGTGCGGGCCGTCGAGTCGTGCCTGCGCTCCTACGAGGCGATGCGGGTCAGGAAGCTGCAGCGGCTCCACGGGATGGCGAAGTTCTCGGAGCGGCGGCCGACGCCGTCGCCGCTGCTGCGGTTCGTGCCCTGGCTGGTGCCGCACACCCGCATGACCGGCTGGACCGTCAAGACCTACAGCAACTTCCTCGCCTGAGAGAAACCCCGTCCCCCCGGCGCCCGGCGGAGGAGGTGAACTGCCGTCGCGACCATGACCAGCGCGGGCAGCACGACCTCCTCCGGCGGAGCGCTAGGGGACGAGGACCTGGCGCCTGCCGTCCCGATCACCGCGCCGCCAGGCCTCCTCGACCTCGGCGAGCGGGACCTCCTCCACGGCGACCTTGAGCGCCCCGGAGCCGGCGAACTCGCACAGCTTCCCGAACGCCTCCATCCGCACCTCCGGCGGGGCGAAGCCGCCCGAGCCGGTGAGCGTCACCGGGGCGCTGCGCAGCACCTCGGCGGGCAGCTCGACTGCGGGCCCGGCCATGTCCCCGACCTGGACGATCCGGGTCTCGTGCTCGGCGGCCTTGAACTCGTTGCGGGTGAGCGCGGCGAGCAGGGCGTTCATCGGCGGCCCCCACAGGTAGTCGACGACGACGTGGAAGCCCTCGTCGCCCGCCTCGGCGCTGAACGCGGCCGCCAGCTCGTCCTCGGGCCGGTCCAGCGAGATCAGCGCGTCCGCGCCGAGGCCCGTCAGCGACTCCAGCGCCTTCGGGTCGCGCCCGGCGGCGACCACGCGCCCGGCGCCCAGCAGGCGGGCCATCTGGACAGCGAGCCGCCCGGTCACCCCGGTGGCGCCGAGCACCAGCACGGTCTCGCCCGCGGCCAGCCGGCCGCGCCAGGCGAGCGGCAGGTACGCCGCCATGCCGGGGTTGATCAGCGCGGCGGCCTCGGCGTCGGAGAGCCCGCTCGGGATGGGGGCGAGCATCCAGTCCGGCACGACGGTGCGCTCCGCCATCGAGCCGTAGGGGGCCCGCGGCAGCCCGAAGTAGACCCGGGCGCCGCTCATGCTGATGCCGACGCCGTCGAGGCCGCACACGATCGGCAGGTCGCCCTCGGCCCCGCTCGTGTAGTGGCCGCCGGACGCGCGGGCGCGGTCCACCCGGTTGAGGGAGGCCGCCCTGACCTCCAGGAGGGACTCGCCCTCCCGCGCCACGGGATCGGGGAACTCGGCGTAGCGGGGCGTCTCCCCGAAGGCACTGAGCACGGCGGCGTGCATGCTGCACCACCTCAACCTTTCGTCCTGGAGTGCGAATCCATATTCACCGAATTGGGATTCGCTGATACCGTATTCAGTGTGGAGGCGAGGACCCGCGGTGTCAAGCCACTCGGCCCCCACCAGCCCCACCAGCCCCACCGAGCCGCCGGGCCGCGCCCGCGGCCGGCCAGTGAAAGGCGGATCCCGGCACCATGGACTCGATCTCGACCGCGCAGAAGTGGGGGACGCTGGCGATCGCCCTGATCGGCGGCCTCATCCTCGCCATCGACATGACCGCGCTGAACCTCGCGATCCCCCGGCTGGTCACCGACCTGCGCCCGTCCGCCACCGAGGTCCTGTGGATCGGCGACGGCTACGGGTTCGCGCTCGCCGCGCTGCTGATCACCATGGGCTGGATCGGCGACCGGATCGGCCGCAGGCGGTTGCTCCTCATCGGGGTCGCCGCGTTCGCCGGCACCTCGCTGCTGACCGCGTACGCGCCGAGCACCGAGCTGCTGATCACGGCCCGGGTGCTGCTCGGCGTCGCGGGCGCGTGCTTCATGCCGCCCGCGCTCGGGCTCATCCGCAACGTCTTCCGGAGCCCGCAGGAGCGCACGATGGCGATCGGCGCGTTCTCCGGCGTCAGCGCGCTCGGCGCGGGCCTCGGCCCGCTCGTCGGCGGTGCGCTGCTGGACCACTTCTGGTGGGGCTCGGTCTTCCTCTGCAACGTGCCGATCATGCTGGTGATGCTGGTCGCGGGCCTGGTGCTGCTGCCGGAGTCGCGCAACCCGGACTCCGGGACGCTCGACTTCCCCAGCGTCGTGCTGTCCGCCGCCGGAGTGGTCGGCTGCATCTACGCGATCAAGGAGATCGCCGCCCACGGGCCGGACGGGACGCGCGCGGCGATCGGGCTCGCCGGGCTGGCGCTGCTCCTGGTGTTCCTCCGCCGGCAGACCAGGCTGGCCGACCCGCTGATCGACATCCGGTTGTTCCGGATCCGGGCGTACTCCGGCTCCATCGTGGTCAACATGATCGCGATGTTCTCGCTGGTCGGCCAGGCCCTGGTGTTCGCCCAGTTCTGGCAGCTGGTGCTCGGCTGGTCGCCGTGGCAGGCGGGCCTCGCCGGGCTGCCGGGCGCCGTCGGCGGGATGATCGGCGGCGCGGCGCTCGCGCCGGCGCTGCTCAACGCGGCGGGCCGCGCCCGGGCGATGGCGGCCGGGCTGGGCATCGGCGCCGCCGCGTTCGCGGCCGCGGCCGTCGTGCTGCACGAGGACCTCGACTACCTGCCGGTCCTCCCGGTGATCCTGGGCACCGGGCTCGGCATGTCGGTCGCGCTCGCCATCACCTCCGACACGCTCCTCGCGACGGTGCCCAAGACCCGGGCCGGTTCGGCGTCCGCGGTCTCCGAGACGGCCTCCGAGCTCGGCGGCGCGCTCGGGCTGGCGCTGCTCGGCTCCGTGGTCAACGCGGTGTACCGGGCCCGGATCTCGGTTCCGTCCGGCATCACCGGGCACCCGGCCGCGCAGGTCCGCGACTCGCTGCCGGGAGCGGTCGAGGCGGCCGCCGCGCTGCCCGCCGACCTGGCCGGGGAGGCGCTCGCCGCGGCCCGCTCGGCGTTCGTGACCGCCATGCACGCCGAGCTGTACTGCAGCGTCGCGCTCGCCCTCGCCGGCGCGGTCATCGCGGTGGCGACCCTCGGCTCGGTGCCCAAGGTCATCCCGGACGAGCCCGGGGCGCCGGACGCGGAAGGGCCGGACGCGGAGGGGATCGAGCCGGGGAGCGCCGTCACCGACGCGGTGTGACGGCGGCGGTCAGCGCCCCAGCCAGCGCGGCGGGCGCTTCTCCGCGAACGCGCGCGGGCCCTCGACCGCGTCCGCGCTGTGCATCCGCCGCTCCTCCCAGACGTACCGGGTGGCGAAGGCCCGCTCCAGCGGCAGCGTGGCGGACGTCTGCGCCGCCTCCTTGATCGCGCGCACCGACAGCGGCGCGCAGCTCAGCACGTCGGTGACCCAGGCGTCCACGCACTCGTCCAGCCGGCCGGCCGGCACGACGTCGTTCACCAGGCCGTACTCCAGTGCCTGCCGGGCGGGCAGCCGGCGGCCGGTGATGAGCAGGCCCATCGCCGTCCGGTACGGGAGCTGCCGGGTGAGCCGGAAGACGCCGCCGGCGCCGGGGATGAGGCCGAGCCGCGCCTCGGGCAGCCCGAACTCGGCGTGCTCGGCGGCGATGACGAGGTCGCAGGCCAGCGCGAGCTCGAAGCCGCCGCCGAGCGCGTAGCCGTTGACCCGCGCGATGACCGGCTTGGCGAGCGAGAACCGCTCGGTGAGCCGCGGCCAGCCCGGCTTGCCGCGGCTGCCGAAGGTCGACGGCCGCGCGGTGCCCTCGGCGTCCCGGGCCGCGACCTCCTTGAGGTCCTGCCCGACGCTGAACGCCCGGTCGCCCGCGCCGGTGAGCACGGCGACCCACATCTCGTCGTCGGCCTCGAAGTCGTCCCAGATCCCGGCCAGCTCCTCGTGCATGGCGAGGTCCATGGCGTTGAGGACCTCCGGCCGGTCGAGGGTCACGTAGGCGGCGTGCCCGCGCTTCTCATACCGCACTGGCAACGCCGGCTCCCTCCCTGATGGCGCAGACGGCGAAACCCGTCCCGATGGACGCCCCGACCTCGACGGCCAGGCCGCTGACGGTGCCGGTCCGGTGCGCGGTGACGGGCTGCTCCATCTTCATCGCCTCCAGGACCAGCACCAGGTCGCCCTCCTGGACGAGGTCGCCGTCGCGGACGGCGACCTTCACGACCGTGCCCTGCATCGGCGCGACGAGCGTCTCGCCGGCCCCGGCGGCCTTCGCGGCGTCCCGCCGTTTCGGCCTGGCCGCGGGCGGGCCGGGCGGAGTCGCCGCGCGCAGCCCGAGCCCGGACGGCACGCGGACCTCCAGGCGCCGCCCGCCCACCTCCACCACGACCGTCTCCCGCGGCGGGGCGGCCGCATCGGCGCCCGGCTCCCCGGCGTGCGGCTCCCCGGTGTACGGGGGGACGGCGCCGGCGAACTCGGTCTCGATCCAGCGGGTGTGGACGGTGAAGGGGCCCGCCGAGCCGGTCAGCTCGGGGGCGAACGCCGGGTCGGCGACCACGGCCCGGTGGAAGGGCAGCACGGTGGGCAGGCCGCCGACCTCGAACTCGGCCAGCGCGCGGGCCGCGCGCCGCAGCGTCTGCTCGCGGGTGGCGCCGGTGACGATCAGCTTGGCGAGCAGGGAGTCCCACGCGGGCCCGATCACGCTGCCGCTCTCCACCCCGGAGTCCAGCCGCACGCCCGGACCGGACGGCGGGGCGAAGGACGCCACGGTGCCTGGCGCGGGCAGGAAGTTGCGCCCGGGGTCCTCCGCGTTGATCCGGAACTCCAGGGAGTGCCCGCGCACCGCCGGGTCGCCGTACCCGATCTCCTCGCCGGCGGCGATGCGCAGCTGCTCCAGGACGAGGTCGATCCCGGTCACCTCCTCGGTGACCGGATGCTCCACCTGGAGCCGGGTGTTGACCTCCAGGAACGAGATCGTCCCGTCCGTGCCCACCAGGAACTCCACCGTGCCCGCGCCGACGTACCCCGCCTCGCGCAGGATCGCCTTCGACGCGTCCCGCAGCCGCCGGTCCTGCTCCGCCGTCAGGAACGGGGCCGGCGCCTCCTCGACCAGCTTCTGGTGGCGCCGCTGGAGGGAGCAGTCGCGGGTGGAGACGACGACCACGTTCCCGTGCGCGTCGGCCAGGCACTGGGTCTCCACGTGCCGGGGCCGGTCGAGGTAGCGCTCCACGAAGCACTCGCCCCGGCCGAAGGCGGCGACGGCCTCCCGGACCGCGGACTCGAACAGCTCGGGCACCTCGTCCATCGTCCGCGCCACCTTCAGGCCGCGCCCGCCGCCGCCGAACGCGGCCTTGATCGCGATGGGCGGCCCGTGCCGCTCGGCGAACGCCAGCACCTCGGCGGCGTCGCCCACCGGGCCCGGGGTGCCCTCGACCAGCGGGGCGCCGACCCGCTCGGCGATGCGCCGGGCGGCGACCTTGTCGCCCAGGTCGCGGATCGCCCGCGGCGGCGGCCCGATCCAGACCAGGCCCGCGTCCAGGACGGCCTGGGCGAACCCGGCGTCCTCGGAGAGGAAGCCGTAGCCCGGGTGGACCGCGTCGGCCCCGGAGTCGGCGGCGGCCCGCAGGACCTTCGCGGTGTCCAGATAGCTCGCCGCGGGCGTGTCCCCGCCGAGCGCGAACGCCTCGTCGGCCGCCCGGACGTGGACGGCGTCCCGGTCCGCGTCGGCGTACACGGCGATGCTCGCGATCCCGGCGTCACGGCAGGCCCGGATCACCCGGACCGCTATCTCGCCGCGGTTGGCGACGAGGACCCTCTGCAGCGCCACCGCAGCCTCCTCTCTTCGGTGCTTGCGTCGAATCTCCTGTGCCGCCGGCCGGACGGCCGGTTCAGAACGGCGGCCGCCACGCGGGGTGCGGGCGGGCCGCCCACGAGCAGGCGGGGACCGGGATCCGCGCCGCGGCCCACCGGCTGCGCGCGGCGGCGGGCCGGGCCGCGGGCTCCGGGGCCGCGAGCGCCGCGGCGAGCACGACGGTGAGCGCGGCCACCTCGTACGGATCGGGATCTCCCCGGACGATGCGGATCGCCGGTGCGTCGGGCGGGTTCACTGCGGCTGGTTCCCGTGCTTGCGGCTCGGCAGCGCGGCGCTCTTGGCGCCGAGCATGGCGAGCGCCTCGACGAGCCTGGCCCGGGTCTCGCCCGGCTCGATGACGTCGTCCACGAGCCCGCGCTCGGCGGCGTAGTAGGGGTGCATGAGCTGCTCCCGGTACTGCGCGACGCGGAGCCGCCGCACCCGGTCGGGGTCGTCCGCGGCGGCGATCTCCCGCCGGAAGATGACGTTGGCGGCGCCCTCC
The DNA here is from genome assembly GCF_044508335.1 of Actinomadura sp. Classification (NCBI taxonomy): domain Bacteria; kingdom Bacillati; phylum Actinomycetota; class Actinomycetes; order Streptosporangiales; family Thermomonosporaceae; genus Actinomadura; species Actinomadura sp. The sequence goes on along the minus strand of NZ_JBIQHY010000017.1, from coordinate 17,600 downwards.
GCGCCCATCACGGCGATCTCGTTGGCCGGCCACGCGAACGACAGGTCCGCGCCGATCGACCGGGAGTCCATGACGATGTAGGCGCCGCCGTACGCCTTGCGCAGGATCACCTGGATGCGCGGCACGGTCGCGTTGCAGTACGCGTACAGCAGCTTCGCGCCGTGCCGGATGATCCCGCCGTGCTCCTGGTCGACCCCGGGCAGGAAGCCCGGCACGTCCACGAGGGTGACCAGCGGGATGTTGAACGCGTCGCACATCGCGACGAACCGGGCGCCCTTCTCGGACGCCTCGATGTCCAGCACCCCGGCGAGCCGGGCGGGCTGGTTGGCGACGATCCCGGTCACCTGGCCGCCGAGCCGCGCCAGCCCGCAGATCAGGTTCTCCGCCCACCGCTCGTGCACCTCGGTGAAGTCCCCGTCGTCCACGATCTCCTCGATGACCTCCCGCATGTCGTAGGACTGGCGCGAGTCGGCGGGGACCAGGTCGAGGAGCCGGTCGGTGGGCCGGTCGGCGGGGTCGGCCGGGGGCAGCGCGGGAGGCTGCTCGCGGTTGTTCGCGGGCAGCAGCGACAGCAGGTAGCGGACCTCCTCCAGGCACTCGGCCTCGTCGTCGTGGACGAAGGCCGCGACCCCTGAGGTCGTGGCGTGCACGTCGGCGCCGCCGAGGGCGTCGTGGGTGATGGTCTCGCCGGTGACGCTCTGGATCACGTCGGGGCCGGTGATGAACATCTGCGAGGTGTCGCGGACCATGAAGACGAAGTCGGTGAGCGCGGGCGAGTAGGCCGCGCCCCCGGCGCAGGGGCCGAGCATGACGCTGATCTGCGGGATGACCCCGGAGTTGCGGACGTTGCGCTGGAAGATCCCGCCGTATCCGGCGAGCGCGGAGACGCCCTCCTGGATCCGGGCGCCGGCGCCGTCGCACAGCCCGACGACGGGCGCGCCCGCGGCGGCCGCCAGGTCCATCAGCTTGTGGATCTTCTCGGCGTGGGCCTCGCCGAGCGCCCCGCCGAAGATCCGGAAGTCGTGCGCGTAGACGAAGACCCTGCGCCCGTGCACCGGCCCCCAGCCCGTCACGACGCCGTCGGTGTAGGGCCGCCGGTCCTCCAGGCCGAAGCCGCTCGCCCGGTGCCGGCGCAGCCCGTCGATCTCGGTGAACTCGCCGTCGTCGAACAGCAGCGCGATGCGCTCCCGGACGGTCAGCTTGCCCCGCGCGCGCTGCTGCTCGGTGGCCTTCTCGCTCGGGCCGCGGCGCGCCTGCCGCCGCCGCTCCCGCAGCGCCTCGACGGCGGCCCGCGCGTCCGGCTCCGGCCCCGCCGGGACCCACTCCCCGGCGGCCAGTTCGGCGGCGAACGAGGGATCCTCCTGGACGGTCGTCATCTCATCACCTTCGAAAGCTCTCGGATCGGGTCAGATCGCGGGGGGCGCCGGCTCGTCTCGGGTCGTGACCCAGCGCCATTCGGTGAACTCGTCCCAGTGGTGCAGCGCGCCGTGCCTGCTTCCGTTGCCGGACGCGCCGAGCCCGCCGAAGGGGACGTACGCGTCGTCCTCGATGATCGGGTCGTTGATGTGCACCATCCCCGCGCGGAGCCGCCCGGCCAGCGCCTCGGCCCGCTCGGGCGCGCCGGTGACGATCGCGGCGACCAGCCCGTGCTCGCCCTCGTTCGCGAGGTCGACGGCCTCCGCGGCGTCCCGGGCCCGGACGATCGGCGCGACCGGGCCGAAGATCTCCTCCCGGAACGCCGGCATCTCGGGCGTCACCCCGTCCAGGACGGTCGGCAGGTAGCACAGGTCCCGGTAGGTCCCGCCGGCCAGCACCCGCGCCCCGCGCGCCACCGACTCGGTGACGATGCGGTCGACCCGCTTGAGCTGGCCTGCGTCGATGAGCGGGCCGAGCCGCACGTCCTCCCGCCACGGGTCGCCGACGGTGAGCTCGGCCGCGCGCAGCGCCAGGAGCCCGGCGTAGGAGTCGGCCACCTCGCCGAGCACGATGTGCCGGCCCGCGGACATGCACACCTGGCCCTGGTGGAAGAACGAGCCGAACGCGCCGATCCCCGCCGCCGCCGGAAGGTCGGCGTCGGCCAGCACCAGCAGCGCGTTGTTCCCGCCGAGCTCCAGCGAGACGCGCTTGAGCGCGCGCCCGGCCCGCTCGCCGATCTCCCGGCCGACGGCGGTGGACCCGGTGAACGCGATCATCGCGACGGCCGGGTCGTCGACGAGCGCGGCGCCGGCGTCGGCCGCGCCCGGCAGGACGTGCAGCACGCCGTCCGGCAGCCCCGCCTCCTCGAACAGCCGGGCGATGAGGAGCCCGCCGCAGACGGCGGTGCGCGGGTCGGGCTTGAGCACGACCGCGTTGCCGAGCGCCAGGGCGGGCGCGACCGCGCGCATCGCCAGCACCAGCGGCACGTTCCACGGGCTGATCACGCCGACCACGCCGACCGGCGCCCGGTGCGCGACGCTCCGCCGGCCCGGCGACGGCGGCAGCAGGTGGCCCGGCGGCTGGCCGGGCAGCCCCGCCGCCACGTGCAGCTCGTCGGTCACGGACTCGATCTCGAACTCGGCCTTGCCGCGGGTGGAGCCGCTCTCCCGGACCAGCCACTCGGCGAACTCGTCCCGGTGGGCCTGCAGCAGGGCCGCGGCGGTGCGCATGACCCGGATCCGGTCCCGGTGCCCGGCCGCCGCCCACGCCGGCTGCGCGGCCGCGGCGAGGTCCGCGGCGCGGCGGACGTCGGCGGGGCCGGCGAGCCCGACCGTGCCGAGGACCCGGCCGGTGGCCGGTTCGACGGCCTCGGCGGCGCCTCCGCCGGGCCGCCGCCAGCCGCCGGAGCTGACCGTCCCGTCGGGGGCGCCGGAGCGCAGCAGTCTCGTCATGGTCACTCCTCCGGGTCGGTCCGGTCGTCATGGCCGGTGATCGGGACCTCCACCAGCCGGGGCCCCTGGGCGGCGGCGGCCTTCGCGACCGCCTCCGCGAGCTCGGTGAGCGAGCCGGCCCGCTGGGCCGCGATCCCGAACGTCCGCGCGGCCGCCAGGAAGTCGACCCGCGGCGGCGCGAGGTCCAGGCACGCCTGGGCGGCGGTCCGCCCCGGCTCCGGCCCGCCCCGGGAGTCGAGGGTGTCCTTGAGCGTGCGGTACTCGCCGTTGTTCATCACCACGAACGTCACGGGGACGTCCAGCCTGGCGGCGCTCCACAGGCCCTGCAGGCCGAACAGCGCGCAGCCGTCGCCGAGGACCGCGACGACCGGGCGCCCCGGCGCCCCGAGCGCCGAGCCGACGGCCGCGCCGATCCCGTGGCCGAGGCCGCCGCCGACCGTGTGGACGTACGACCCGGGCGCCCTGAGCCGCAGCGCCTCGCGCAGCAGGATGCCGGAGGTGATCGCCTCCTCCACGACGACGGCGTCGCCGGGCAGCGCGCCGGCGATCGCGCGGACGGCCGCGGCCGGGTCCAGCCGGCCGCCCGCCGGGGGCTCGGCGGCCGGCGCGTCCCGGAGCGCGGCCCGCTCGGCCGCCTCCTCGCGCCGCCGCCGGGCCGCGGCCCGGTCGGGGCGCAGCCCCGCGGCGAGCGCGGCGAGGCTGGGCCGGATCGCGCCGGCCACGCCGACGTCGGCCGGGAAGTTCCGGCCGATCTCCGCCGGGTCGCTGTCGAGCTGGACGACGGCGGTGCCGTCCGGGATGGGCGCGGCCGGCGTGTAGTGGTGCGGCGTGAAGGCGTGGCACCCGGCGATCAGCACCGCGTCGTGCCCGGACAGCGCCCGCCGCACGGCCTCGTTGCTGGGGCCGAGCATCCCGGCGTGCAGCGGGTGGCCGAAGGGGAAGTCCAGCCCGTCGTGGAGGGGCTGGTGGTAGACGGTGGCGCCGAGCGCCTCGGCGACGATGACCAGCTCGGCCACCGCGCCCTCCCGGCCGACCCCGTCGCCCGCCACGATCGCGGGCGCGGCGGCCGCGGACAGCGCCTCCGCCGCCCGGCGCAGGCTGCGGGGGTCGGCCGGGCCGGGCGTCCCGACGTCGCCGCGCTCCGGCACGGGGACCGGGGTCCGCTCGGCGAGCAGGTCCATCGGGACGGACAGGAAGACCGGCCCGGCGGGCGCGCGGCGCGCCGCGGCGAACGCCCTGCGGAGCAGGACGGGCAGATCGTGGCCGTGCTGGACGTCGTGCGACTCCTTCACGGCCGGCCGGGCGAGCGCGGCCAGGTCGGCGGAGAGCATCGGGTCCTGGACCAGGTGCCGCCGGTCCTGCTGGCCGGCGAGGACGACCAGCGGCGTGCGCGACCGGCGGGCGTTCAGCAGCCCGACGAGGCCGTTGGCGGTCCCGCCCCCGGCGTGCAGGCTGGCGACCGCCGTGCGGCCGGTGGCCCGGGCGTACCCGTCGGCCATCGCGACGACCGACGCCTCCTGCACGCCGAGCACGTACTCGATCCCGGGGTCGCCGGCCAGCGCCTCCAGCAGCGGCAGCTCGGTCGTCCCCGGGTTGCCGAACACCCGGTCCACACCCTCCTCGCGGAGGATGTGGAGCAGTGCCTCGACCGGCGTGCGCATCATGACGAGCGGCCCGCCCGCCGTCCGACCTTGGAGATCACGTCCTCGCCGTACAGGCGCAGCGACTGCTCGAGCGCGAACTCCGCCATGTACCTGCGGAACGCGTCGAACGACTCCTCGGTGGCGTGCAGGATGCGGCGGTTCGCCAGGACGGCGGGGGAGTCGAGGCGGCGCAGCGCCGCGGCCAGGGCCGCGTCCATGTCCTCGGCGGGAACGACCTCGTCGAACACCAGCCGCCCCTCCGGGCTGGAGGCCCAGATCTTGCTGCCGGAGAGCAGCACCTGCCGGGTGAGCCGGGCGCCGGTGTGCCGCCCCAGCCGGAAGTTGCCCGCGCCGGGGACGATGCCCTCCTGCGCGGCGGGCAGGCTGAAGTAGGCGTCGGACGCGGCGAGGACGTGGTCGAAGACGAGCACCAGCTGCGCGCCGCCCCCGATGGCGAACGCGTCGACGGCGGCCGCCCAGGGCTTGTTCGTGAACCGGTGCGGCCAGCGGGCCGGCCCCGGCGGCAGCAGCCCGCGGTAGATCTTGTGGATGTAGCCGAGCTCCCGGCCCATCAGGAAGCCGGTGAAGGAGAGCCGGCCCTCGTGCAGGTGCTTGAGGTTGATCCCGGCGCTGAACACCCGGCGCCCCGCGTACCGCGGGTGCGTCATCACCCCGCCGCGCAGCGCCGCCACCCGGGTGCGCGGGTCGAGCAGGACCAGGTCGACCGCGGTCTCCATGTCCGCGATGAGCTCGTTGTCCTCGGCGTTGAGGCAGTGCTCGTTGAGGACCGTGAGCTGCGTCGCGCCGTTGTCGCGCTCCACCCGGACCGCCCCGAGTTCGACGAGCCCGCTCGCGGTGAAGCCGTCGGCCAGCTCCAGCGCGCGCGGCGTCGGCATGAGCATGCTCTCCATGAGGTGCGTGCCCGCGGCGGGGGAGCCGAGCACGGCGGACAGGAAAACGCCCTGGTCGATCTCGTGGCCCTCCTTCGCGCCCTGCGTCAGCTCGGCCTCCGCGGCCAGCTGCTCGCGGGTCGGCACCAGGCCGGGGAACCGCTCCGCGGCGGCCAGCGCCAGCTCGGTGACCCGCGGGCGGCGGCGCCCGTGGTCGGTGAGCTCCGCGTACACGGCCTCGACGTGTTCGGCGAGGAACGCGGAGCGCGCCCGCCTGGCGGCGACTTTGGCGTCCTCGGCCCGCGCCTCCTGGTCCGGGTCCCGGAGCGGCTTCGGGGGCAGCTCGGCGAGCGCCTTCTCGGCGGCCGCGGCGAGGCCGGCCAGCCGCTCCGCGTCGGCGGCGAGCTCACCCGTCCAGGCGGGTGCGGTGATCTCCTCGGTGCCGGTCATCGGTCCTCCTCGTCCTCATCGGCCCGGCTCTGCCGCAGCGTCCGGTCGACGGCGGACAGGTGGACGCCGAGCGCCTCCTCGTGGCTGCTGACGGCGGCTTCGAGCAGCAGCCTGCGCCGCACGGCCACCTCGGTGCCGGTGAGCTCGGCGGCCCGCGCCGCCGCGGCGGCGACCGAGACGGCCGGGTCGTCGGTCACCTCGTCGAGCAGCCCGAGCGCCAGGGCCTCCGGCGCGTCCAGGCGGCGGCCGAACAGCGCCATCCGCCGGGCGGTCGCCAGGCCGACCTGCTGCACCAGCCGGTGCAGCGCCATGCCGGGCCAGAGCAGCCCCTCGGTGCGGGCCAGGCTCAGCCGGACGTCCGGCGCGCCGATCCGGTAATCGGTGGCCAGCAGCAGGTCCAGCGACTCGCCCGAGCACTCGCCGGACACCACCGTGATGGTGGGGACGCCGAGCCGCTCCAGGCGGCGCACCGCGCGCTCCCACTTGTTGACGAGGCCGACGTCCACCTCCTCCGCCCACCCGCCGAGCGGCGCGGAGCCGGGTCCCGGGCCGACCAGTTCGAGCATGACCGGGCGCGGCGGCGCGGCCTCCTCCGCCCGGTCGCACAGCTCGCCGATCTCGGCGACGACGTCGGCGGCCGAATGGTACGGAACGTCCAGTTGAAGACGCAGGCAGATCACATCGTCCACCGGACTCGGACAATCGTCGGTTGCCATTTCGTTCCTCATTTCTTCGGCTTATCGGCTGGCCGGCCCGCGGTCGTTCAGCAGCGGACCAGCGCGGTCTCGATCGTCGATCCCGGGCCCATGGTCATGAACACGGCATGGTCGCCGGGACGCACCACGCCCTCGTTCCGCAGCCGTTGGTAAGAGAAGAGGAAGGAGCCGCTCGACAGGTTTCCGAAATCGCGGAGAACTTCGTTTGTATGGCGCACGTCGTGCGCGGTGAGACCCAGATTGACCCGGACGGAGTCGATGACCTTCTTACCGCCCGAATGAACGATCCAATGCGCTATGCGGGAACGGGCGATGCCATTCTTGTTCAGCAGTCTTCCGACCGCCTCCTCGGCGTGCGCGCCGATGACATAGGGTACTTCCCGGTCCAGGAAGAAACTGAACCTGCCCGCGTCGTCGTCCCAGTCGAAGCGCATCGCGTCGATGGCGTCGGGAATCAGGTGGCTGGAGAAGTCCAGCAGTTCCGGCAGGCCGGCCCCGGTGCCGTCCGGCCCCTCCCCGGCGCGGACCGCCAGCGCCGCCGCCCCGTCGCCGAAGAGGCTGTTGACCACGGACGTGCGCATCGTGCCGTCGAAGACGTAGGCGGCCGAGCACGCCTCGGTGCACAGCAGCACGGCGAGCTCGCCGGGGTGCGCGGCGGCCCATCCGGCGACGGCGGTGAGCCCGTTGAGCCCCGCGTTGCAGCCCATCCCGACCACGTCCAGCCGGGCGCAGTCGGGGTCGATGCCCAGCTCGCGGATCAGCAGCGCGCTGAACCCGGGCGTCAGGAACCCGGTGGAGGAGACGCACACCAGGTAGCGGATGGCGGCGGGCTCGGCGCCGGCGTCCTTCAGGCACTCGCTGAGCGCGCGGCCGCCCATGTCCAGCCCCTGCGCGCGGTGCTTGGCCAGCAGCTGCCCCTGGGTCTCCGGGCGCCGGACGCCCTCCGGCCCCTCGGGCGGAAGCGTCAGATAGCGCCGCTCGATGGCGCTGTTCAGAAAGACCGAGCGGATCTTCGGATCCGTTATCCGGAATTCTTCGAGCAGTTCTTCCTGCGTATACGAGTTGTCCGGAACGGCCGTGCCGACGCCCAGGATCCGCGGCCGGGGGGCGGCCGGCCCGATGGTGTGCGCCGCCGCCCCCGCGGGATGATGGGATGTGCTCTCGGCCGTATGGCGCCCGGCCGCCGTTAGACGCGCCATCTGACTTCTCCGATTTCCCGAAGGATCATGTTCTCCCGGTGTGGATGTGAGCCATGTCACGGGAGTACGATGACCACCCCTGATCTCTGAGCGGCACCATAACGACCCCTTGCGGGAAATGGGTATCCGGGATTCACAGGTCGCCGGGGTCGCGCCCGTAGGGGTGCTTAGGGGGTTGCGTCCCGGTGTCTCAATGCGGATCCGCGCGGATGTTTGCGCACCAGCCCGCCGCGACCTGGGAACCGTGGAGAAATTGCCGAAGACTTTCGTGCGGGCCGAGCCGCGCGGGGGACGCGGGAATCGGGGGCTCAGGACTGCCCGTCGTGCGCCGCCATCGAGTAGGGGAGCATGATGTCGGTCAGCACGTTGAGCACCTCGGGCATGCACTCGTCGAGGAAGAAGTGGCCGCCCGCGAAGATGCGGAGGTCGAACCCGGCGGCCGTGTGCCCCTGCCAGGCGCGCGCCTCGTCGATGGTGGTGCGCGGGTCGTGGTCACCGACGAGGGCGGTGATCGGGCACACGACCGTCGCGTTCGGCTCGGGCCGGTAGGTCTCCACCGCCCGGTAGTCCGCCCGCAGGGCGGGCAGGATCATCTCGAACAGCTCGGGGTCCTGCAGGAACACCGGATCGGTCCCGCTGAGGAGGCGCATCTCGGCCGCCACCCCCGAGTCCGGCATCCGGTGGACGGCCTCCGCCCGCGAGGTGGAGGGCGCCCGGCGGCCGGACGCGACGAGCATCTCGGGGCAGCGGAAGCCGCGCCTCCGCAGGTCCAGCGCGACCTCGAACGCGACGAGGGCGCCCATGCTGTGCCCGAAGAGGACGTACGGCCGGTCGAGCCGGCCGGCCAGCACCCCGGCCAGCGAGCCCGCGAGGGCGCGCACGTCGGTGCAGGCGGGCTCCCGCCTGCGCTCCTGGCGCCCCGGGTACTGCGCGGCCCAGACCTCCACCCAGTCCGGCAGCGCGGCGGAGAGCCGGAAGTATCCGCTCGCCGATCCCCCCGCGTGCGGGAAGCACACCAGGCGGACGTCGCTGCGGGTGCGGTCGTGGAAGGACTTGAACCATTTCTCGAAGCCACTCGATGATCCGGTCACAAGGCGACCCCCTCTGAACAGGTTTTATGTGGAGAACGGTACTTGACTTGACCTGAAGACAGAACCCCCTGTGAAGTGACGCGTCGACCCCTTGGTGAAACTTGCAACCCCGGCTCCGAACCCTATTCGACGGCTTCCGGGCGGCTTGCCGGGGCCGTCTCCGAGAGTGCGTCGCCGACGACCGCAGGTGATCGTGCAGACCAGCCCGCGGTGCGGACTCGGTGCAATTTGGACCCGGTGCAATTTGGACTCGGTGCAATTCTCACCGAATCGGGGTACGGCCGGACCGGCCCGGAGCCGCGCGCTCAGGCGCCGGCTCGGGCGTCCGGCCTGGAACGCTCCAACAGCCCGCCGGGGCGCCTCGCGGAACCGTCGGCGCCGCCGCCTGCGGATCCTTCGCCCGGCGCCCGCCCGGACCGGGGCCGCCGACCGGATGATCAGTAGGGAAGAGCCCGATCAATGGATTCGCTACTTTCCGTGCATTACTGCTTGCATTCCGTTCGCACAACTCGGTCTCTTGACACGATCAGGTGCCCTGGATACATTTTGAACGCTGATTCGCTGAATCCATGGTCGATGAACCGAGAGTCGGCTTTGGCTCCCGAGGCATGGCGCGCTCACCGCCGCGGCCCCGCGGCGGGGGTGGGCGCGCCGTGTGAACACCGGTGCCGCGTACGGCCCTGAACACCGCCGCGCCCGGCGCCGGATATCTATTTAATATTCAATCGAGGCCCCCCGGTCGCGATGCGGACCGTAGCACGTTGTGCTCGGATTGTGTATCCGCTGCAAGAGGTTCCCGTCAGTCATTAGAGCCGATTGAGAATCAGAAAGGCGTTGCGCGGGTTCTGCGGCGCGAAAGCGGCGGTCGTGCGCGTTCGGCGGCGGCGCGGCGGTCGCACTCTTTACTCCCGGCTTGTTCGCTCACTCGCGATGGATATTCTCTTGATTTCTGTCCAAGGACCGCTTACTTTGCCACTTGGCGGAGATCAGAGTTCGCTTTGTTCTCCGCTTCCGCGCAACCCTAATCGGGGGTCCGTCCACGGCGGGACCAACCGTCCGGTGCAAGGGGGATGGCCATCGTCGGTGTCCGCGTCTCGGGGTGCGCGCAGGCCTGGTCACGGGGAAGGACGGTCGAGACGTTGCTGATCGAACGAGAAGCCCAGGTAGCTGAGCTCTGTGCGGCGTTCCGGAGCGACGATCCGCCGCTCGGATTCCTGGGGTTGATCACCGGGGGGATCGGGTGCGGCAAGACCGAGCTGCTGGAGGAGGTCGCCCGGCGCGCCCGGGACGCGGGCGTGCGGGTGATCAGCGCGACGTGCTCCGCGGTGGAGCAGTCGCTGCCGTACGCCATGATCGACCAGCTGTTCCGCGATCTGGCGCTGGCCGGCGAGTTACCGCTGATGCCGGCGTCGCTGCGCCCGGCCCGCGACGACACGGTGCCCGCTCCCGACCTGCTGCGCTTCTACCACGAGGTGCTGGCCGCGATCGAGGCCGACGGGCCGGTGCTGCTGGCCGTCGACGACATCCACCACGCCGACGAGGCGTCGCTGCACTGCCTCCTCTATCTCTACCGGCGCTTCCGGGGCTCACCCGTCACGGTGATCGTCACCCACGGCTCCCAGTTCGGCATCAACGACAACACCCCGCTCGGCGAGCTGGTCTTCGAGCCGCGCATCCACCGCGTCACCGTGGGGTCGCTCGGCCGGGCGGGCGTCGGCGAGCTGATCCGGTCGCACCGGGCCGGTGAGCGCCGCGACGTCGCCGAGGTCCTCGCGCTCACCGGCGGCAACCCGCTGCTGGCCAAGGCGCTGCTCCAGGACCCGTGCCCGGTCAAGGGCGCCAAGTCGGTCGGCGACTCGTTCCTGTTCGCGGCGGTCGCCTGCATCCATCGCAGCGGCACCGCGGGGCTGCGCACCGCGCGGGCCATGGCGGTGCTCGGCGGCAACGTGTCGGTCGAGCTGCTCAGCGGCCTCACCGGCCTGGAGCCGCGTGTCACGAGCCGGCTCATCCAGGCGCTCACCGACACCGGCATCGTGTCCGCCCGCGGCTTCCACCACCCGCAGGTCCGCGCCGCCGTCCTCGACGACCTGCCCTCCGACGAGGCCGCGCGGCTCCACCACCGGGCGGCCGTGCTGCTGCACGAGGAGGGCGCCCCCAACCTGGTCCTGGCCCAGCACGTGCTCGCCGCGGGCGGGCTCAGCGAGCCCTGGACCACCCAGGTGCTCATCGAGGCGGGCCACGAGGCGCTGCGGACCGACCAGGTCTCGATGGCCCTGAAGTGCCTGCGGGCCGCCGAGGAGCACACGGCGGACGAGCAGGAGCGGCTGGTCATCAACACCGAGCTGGCGACCTCCGCGTGGCGCGTCAAGCCGGAGGTCGCGGCGCGCAAGCTCAGCGCGCTCGCCGAGCCCATCGGCCAGGGCAGGCTGCCCGCCGGCCGGCTGCTGACCCTGGTGCCCCGGATGCTCTGGCACGGCCTGGAGCAGGAGGCCGTCGCCGCGCTGGAGTCCATCGGGGGCTCCGACCTCGCCGACCCCGCGCTGCGCTCGGCCCACGACGCGGCGCTGCTGTGGATCCGGGGCACCTACCCGGGCGCGGCGGACCGGATCGGCGGGCTGCCCGAACGCGGTCCGGCGCCGCCCCCGGCCGCACCGTCCGCCGCCGACCGTTCGGGGTACGGCGCGCTGTGGGCGCTGGCCGCCGTCGTCCGCGGGGACGAGGAGGAGGCGGCCGTCGCCACGGCCGAGCAGGTGCTCCAGCGGGTGCGCATCGGCGACGAGACGCTCGACATGCTGACCGCCGCCATCTCCGCGCTGCTGTACGCGGACCGGCTCGATCTCGCGGACTCCTGGTGCGAGCGCCTGGAGGCCGAGGCGGCCGAGCGCGAGGCGCCGACCTGGCGGGCGATGCTGTGCGCGCTGCGCGGCCTGGTGACGCTCCGCCGCGGCGACCTGCCCGCCGCGTCCCGGCTGTCCGAGGAGGCGCTGCAGCTGACCTCGCCGCTCGGCTGGGGCGTCGGCATCGGGCTGCCGCTCGCCACCGGGATCGACGCGGCCGTCAGCATGGGCGACCACCGGGGGGCGGAGAAGCTCGTCCTGCAGCCCGTCCCGGAGCATCTGTTCGAGACCCGGTTCGGCCTGCACTACCTGATCGGCCGGGGCCGGTACTACCTGGCGCAGGGGCATCTGCACGCGGCCCTCGCCGACTTCCTCAGCTGCGGTGAGCGGACCCGGTCCTGGGGGACCGACGCCCCGGGGCTGGTGACGTGGCGGGTCGCGGCGGCGGAGACCTGGCTGCGGATGAACCATCCGGAGCGGGCGGTCGAGCTCATCGAGGAGCAGCTCGCGGCGACCGGTCCCGGCCACTCCGGCGTGCGCGGCGCGGCGCTGCGGATCCAGGCGATGACCGAACCGGCCGGGCGGCGGCAGGAACTGCTCGCGGAGGCGCTGGAACTGCTGCAGGCGAGCGGCAACCGGTACGAGATGGCGCTGGTCCTCGCCGACCTGAGCACCCTGCACCGCGGCCTCGGCGACCCCGCGCGGGCCAGGATCTACGCCCGCCGCGCCTGGCGGATCGCCAAGGACTGCGGCGCCGCGGCGCTGTGCCGGTCGCTGTTCCCCTCGGCCAACGACCGCATGATCGCCTCGTCCGGCGGCGGCGACCAGGACCTGGCCGCGGTGATCGGCACGCTGACCGAGGCGGAGCGGCGGGTCGGCACGCTCGCGGCGCAGGGCCACTCCAACCGCGACATCGCCGAGCAGCTGTTCATCACGGTGAGCACCGTCGAGCAGCACCTGACCCGGGTCTACCGGAAGCTGGACGTCCGCCACCGCCAGGACCTGCCCTCCAGCCTGGCCTTCGCCGAACCGGACAGGAACACCGCCTGATGGGCGCGGCGCCCGGCCGGCTCCTCGCGGTCAGCGACCTGCACGCCGGGATGGCCGACAACCGGCCCATCGTGGAGTCCCTCCGGCCGGAGTCCGACGCGGACTGGCTCATCGTGGCGGGCGACGTGGCGGAGCTGAGCGACGACGTGGGCTGGGCGCTGCGGCTGCTGGCGGGCCGGTTCGCGCGGGTGATCTGGACGCCCGGGAACCACGAGCTGTGGACCCCGCGCGAGGACCCGGTCCGGCTGCGCGGCGAGGCCCGCTACCGGTTCCTGGTCGACCTGTGCCGGGACCTGGGCGTCACGACGCCCGAGGACCCGTTCCCGGTCTGGACGGGGCCCGGCGGGCCGGTCCAGATCGCGCCCGTCCTGACGCTGTACGACTACTCGTTCCGGCGGCCGCGGTCGATCGGCAAGAAGGAGTCGCTGCGGCTGGCCTACGAGGACGGGGTCGTCTGCACCGACGAGTTCCTCCTGCACCCCGACCCCTACCCGTCGATCGAGGACTGGTGCGCGGCGCGGGTCGCCGAGACCGAACGGCGGCTCGCGGCGCGGGACCCCGCCGTCCCGCTGGTGATCGCCGGGCACTGGCCGCTGCTGCCCGGCCCCACCGAGGCGCTGTGGCGGCCGCGGTTCGCCCAGTGGTGCGGCACGGAGCTGACCGCCCGCTGGCACGTCCGCTTCCGCCCGGAGGCCGTGGTGTACGGCCACCTCCACATCCCGCGCACGAGCTGGTACGACGGCGTGCGGTTCGAGGAGGTGTCGATCGGCTACCCGCGCGAGTGGCGGCGCCGCGGGCACCCCCTCGGGCTGCTGCGGCAGGTGCTGCCCGCCGCCGGGGCGAGGATCGCGTGAACGGGGGTCCCCGCACCGGGTCCGGCGCCCCGCGCGGCGCCGCCCTCGGGGGTCCGGACGCGGTTCCGGGGCCGGGCATAGGGGAGCTAAGGGGTGCGGTTCTGGGGGTCGGCGCAGCCCTCTGATTAGGGGTTTCGTGCGTGCGCCGCCGTCCCTGAGACTGCGATTCACGGTCGCTTCCCAAGACAGCTCTGACCGTTTCTCGGATCGGTGGACCCGGACCCGGCGGGAGTGGTGACGCACGTGCGCGGTGAACTGGTACGGCCGCTGGCTGAGCTCCTGTGCTCCCACGCGCGGAGCCGCGGCGGCAAGGTCGCCTACCGCGACCACCGGCGCTCGGTCACCTACGCCGAGCTCGAACGGACCACCGCGCGGCTGGCCGGGCACCTGGCGAGCCTCGGGGTGGAGCGCGCCGACCGGGTGGTCATCTGCCTCGGCAACAGCGTGGAGGTCCCGGAGAGCTACCTGGCCGTGCTGCGGGCCGCCGCGGTCGCGATCCCCGTCGACCCGCACGGCTCGCCGGACGAGCTGGCGCACATCCTGCGGGACAGCGGCGCCACCGCGGTCATCACGGACCGCCCCCGGGCCGGCCGGCTCGCGGAGGTGCTGGAGCGCCGCGGCGCGGCGGGGACCCCGCTGATCGTCGCCGGCGACCCCGCCGCGGAGCTCGACTACGCCGCCCTCGCCGCCGCCGAGCCGCCGGTCCCGGCCCGCGACGACCTCGGGCTGGACGACATCGCCTGGTCGCTCTACACCTCGGGCACCACCGGCGAGCCCAAGGGGGTGCTGGCGACCCAGCGCAACGCCCTCTGGTCGGTCGCGGCGTGCTACGCGCCGCAGCTCGGCCTCTCCGCGGACGAGCTGCTGCTGTGGCCCCTGCCGCTGTACCACAGCCTCGCGCACGTCCTGTGCGTGGTCGGGGTGACCGCCACCGGCGCCACGGCCCGCATCCTCCCCGGGTACTCGGCGGACGACGTGCTCAACGCGATCCGGGACGAGCCGTTCACCATGCTCGCGGGCGTGCCCGCCATGTACCACGAGCTGCTGGAGGCCGCGGCGGGCGGGCTGGACGCCCCGGCGCTCCGCTCCTGCCTCGTCACCGGCGCGGTGACCACCCCCGAGCTGCGGCGCGCGTTCGAAGAGACCTTCGGCATCGCCCTCCTCGACAGCTACGGCAGCACCGAGACCTCCGGCGCGATCACGATGACCTCGCCAGGCGGGGCGCCGCCCGGCAGCTGCGGCCTGCCGGTGCCGGGGCTCGCGGTCCGCCTGGTCGACCCCGAGACGCGGCGGGACGTCGTCGCGCCGGGCGCCGAGGGGGAGGTCTGGGTCAGCGGGCCCAACGTCATGGCCGGCTACCACGGCCGCCCGGACGCGACCGCCGAGGCGCTCCAGGACGGCTGGTACCGGACCGGCGACCTGGCCCGCCGGGACGAGCTCGGCTTCCTCACCATCACCGGCCGGCTCAAGGAACTGATCATCCGCGGCGGCGAGAACGTCCATCCCGGCGAGATCGAGCGGGTGCTGCTCGGCGCGCCGGGGGTGGCCGACGCGATCGTCGCCGGGCGGCCTGACGACCGGCTGGGCGAGGTCCCCGTCGCCTACGTCGTGCCCGCGCCCGGCGGCGGCCCGGACCCCCGGGCGCTGCTCGACCTGTGCCGCGAGCGGCTCGCCCCGCACAAGGTGCCCGCCGAGATCCGCGCCGTCGACGCGGTCCCCCGGACCGGCTCCGGCAAGCCGATGCGGCGCGCCGCGGCCGGGCTGGCGTCCACGCCGCTGATCTCCGACGCGGAGGCGCCGGCCGTCCCCGGCGACGCGCGGGACGCGGAGGACCTGCCCGAGGCGCGCGCGGAGCTGCTCGCCGGCCTGGTGCGGCTGCCCGCCTACGGCGACCGGCTGGCCGCCCTGTCGGATCTCGTGCGGACCGCCACCGCGGAGGTCAAGGGCCTGGCCGGTCCCGAGGCGGTCGACCCCGGGCGCGACTTCAGGTCGCTCGGCCTCGGCTCCAAGGCGGCGGTCCGGCTGCGCGGCCGGCTGGCCGCCGGCACCGGCCTGGACCTCCCGGTCACCATCGCCTTCGACCATCCCACGCCGGCCGAGCTCGCCGCGGAGCTGCTGTACCGGCTCACCGGCGAGCGCGACGAGGCGAAGGCGCGCGGGCGGCGCCGCCCGCGGACCTGGTCCGCCGAGCCGGTGGCGATCGTCGGGATGGCGTGCCGGTATCCCGGCGATGTCCGGTCGCCGGAGGACCTGTGGCGCCTGGTGGAGAGCTCGGCCGACGCGGTGGGGCCGTTCCCCGCCGACCGGGGCTGGGATCTCGACGCCCTGTACGACGACGACCCGGAGACGCCGGGCACCTCCTACGTGCGCGAGGGCGGGTTCCTGCACGACGCGGGCGACTTCGACGCGGAGTTCTTCGGCGTCTCCCCGCGCGAGGCGCTGGCGATGGACCCGCAGCAGCGGCTGCTGCTGGAGACCTCGTGGGAGGCGATCGAACGCGCCGGCGTCGACCCGGCCGCGCTGCGCGGTTCGCGGACCGGAGTGTTCGCCGGAGTCATGTTCCACGACTACGCCGCCGGGGCCGGGCGCCCGCCCGCGGAGCTGGAGGGCTACCTCGGCACCGGGAGCGCGGGGAGCGTGGCGTCCGGCCGGATCTCCTACGTGTTCGGGTTCGAGGGGCCGGCCGTGACGGTGGACACGGCGTGCTCGTCGTCGCTGGTGGCGCTGCACCTCGCGGCCCAGGCGCTGCGGTCCGGCGAGTGCGACCTGGCCCTCGCGGGCGGGGTGGCGGTCATGGCCACCCCCTCGGCGTTCGTGGAGTTCAGCAGGCAGCGCGGGCTGTCGCGGGACGGGCGGTGCCGGGCGTTCGCGGCGGCGGCGGACGGGACGGGCTGGTCCGAGGGCGCCGGCGTGCTGCTGCTGGAGCGGCTCGGCGACGCCCGGCGGCTCGGCCACCGGGTGCTCGCGGTGGTCCGCGGCACCGCGGTGAACCAGGACGGCGCGAGCAACGGCCTCACCGCGCCGAGCGGCCCGGCGCAGCGCCGCGTCATCGGGCAGGCGCTGGAGCAGGCGGGGCTGACCGGGCGGGACGTCGACGCCGTCGAGGCGCACGGGACGGGCACCGCGCTGGGCGACCCGATCGAGGCGCAGGCGGTCATCGCCGCGTACGGGCGGGACCGCGACCCCGCCAGCCCGCTCTACCTGGGGTCGCTGAAGTCGAACATCGGCCACGCGCAGGCCGCGGCCGGGGTCGGCGGCGTGATCAAGATGGTGGAGGCGATGCGCCGCGGCGTGCTGCCCGCGACGCTGCACATCGACGAGCCGTCGCCGCACGTGGACTGGTCGGCGGGCGCGGTCGAACTGCTCACCGCGAAGCGGCCGTGGCCGCCGGCGGACCGCCCGCGGCGGGCCGCCGTGTCGTCGTTCGGGGTCAGCGGGACGAACGCGCACGTGATCCTGGAGGGCGTTCCGGCCGAGGACGAGGCCCGCCCGGACGCCGCCGCGCCGCTCGTGCCGTGGCCGGTGTCCGGGAAGTCGGCGTCCGCCGTGGACGCGATGGCCGAGCGGGTCCGCGAGTTCGCGGCGGAGGCGCCGGACGTGCCGGGCGTGGACATCGGGATGACCCTGGCGTCGCGGACGGTGTTCGGGCACCGCGCCGTCCTGCTCGGGGAACGGCGGATTAGCGGGACGGCCGGACCCGGCGAGCCGGCGGTCCTGTTCACCGGGCAGGGCAGCCAGCGCCCGGGGATGGGCCGCGAGCTGTACGAGACCTTCCCGGTGTTCGCCCAAGCCTTCGACGAGGTCGAAGACCTGACCGGTCTGCCGCTGCGGGAGTCGGTGTTCTCCGACAACCCGGACGGCTCGTTGGATCAGACCGGTGTCGCGCAGGTGGCGATCTTCGCGGTCGAGGTGGCGCTGTGGCGGCTGGTGGACTGGCTGGGCGTGCGCCCCGCCTACGTCAGCGGCCACTCGGTCGGCCAGATCGCGGCGGCGCACGCGGCCG
>NZ_JBIQHY010000094.1:0-28464 GCF_044508335.1 Actinomadura sp. | reverse complement strand
CGCGCCGAGCGCCGGGCGCAGCGCCGCGCCGAGCGCCGTGCCGCCCGCGGTACCGGCCGCGGTACCGGCCGCGGTACCGGCCGGACCCCGTCGCCTCGGGTGAAGGGCAGGGCCGTGTCCCGCATGCGGGCCCGCGCGGCCGCGCGGCGGGTGAGCCGCCCCCGGGAGGAGTTCCCGCCGGGCTTCCGCCCCGGCGGACGCCTCCCGCCCGCCCCGGCGAACCCCGCCGAACCGGCACCGCTCGGCGACACGCCCCGCGGCCCCGGCGAAGAGCCGCCCTGACCGCCCTGACCGCCCTGACCGCACGGCCGGGCACGCGGCCCTCGCCGCGGGCGGGCTAGTCCATGACGGGGGCCACGGCCCGGACGGTGTCGATCGTGTCGGCCTCGGCGGCGGACTTGTCGGGCCGGTACCGCAGCACCCGCGCGAACCGCAGCGCGATGCCGCCCGGATAGCGCGGGCTGTGCTGGACCCCGTCGAACGCGATCTCGACCACCAGCTCCGGCCGGACGTGCACCGTCCAGCCGTCCTCGCGCACGGCCAGCTCCCGCAGCCGCTCGGTCTGCCAGGCGAGCAGCTCGTCGGTGAGCCCCTTGAACGTCTTGCCGAGCATCACGAACCCGCCCGTCTCGGGGTCGCGCGCGCCGAGGTGCAGGTTGGACAGCAGCCCCTGCCGGCGCCCGTGCCCCCACTCCACGGCGAGCACGACGAGGTCGAGCGTGTGCCGCGGCTTCACCTTGATCCACCCGGCGCCGCGCCGCCCGGCCGTGTACGGCGTGTCGAGCGACTTGATCACGACCCCCTCGTGCCCCCGCGCCACGGCCTCGTCGAAGACCTCCTTGGCCCGCGCCGGGTCGCCGGTCACGACCCGGGGCATGCGCAGCTCCTCCGGCACGACCCGCGCCAGCGCCGCGCTCCGCTCCGCCCCCGGCGCGTCGAGCAGGTCGGCGCCGCCGCCCGCGGCCTCCGCGGCGCCGCCGGCCTCGTCGAGGTACAGGACGTCGAACAGGAAGACGCTCAGCGGGACCGAACCGGTGTTCTTCGCGGTGCGGGTCGCGGTGCGCGCGGCGGTCACCTGGAAGGGGTGGGGGCGGCCGTCCGGGCGCAGCGCGATCAGCTCGCCGTCGAGCACGGCCGCGCGGACGGGCAGCGCCCGCACCGCCTCGACGACCTCGGGGAGCCGGTCGGTGATCTCGTCGAGGGTGCGGGTGAAGACGCGCACCTCGCCGCCCGAGACGTGCACCTGGGCGCGGACGCCGTCCAGCTTCCACTCGACCGCGGCCTCGGCCTTCAGCTTGGCGAACGCGTCGCCGATGGACGGCGCCGACGCGGCCAGCATGGGCTTGACCGGGCGGCCGACCTCCAGGGTGAAGGCGCGCAGGCCGGCGGCCCCGTCGGCGAGGGCGGCGGTCGCGACCGGGCCGAGGGAGCCGCGGAGCATGAACGCGCGCCGCACCTCGGCGGCCTTCACCCCGGCCGCGGCCGCGATCGCCTCGGCCATCACGCCGTCCAGCGCGCCCTGGCGCAACTCGCCCGCGAGGAGCCTGATGAGGAAGTCCTGCTCGGGGCGGGTGGCGCGGCCCATGAGCGCGGCGACGAGCTCGCGGCGGCGGGCGACCGAGCCGGGGCCGGAGACGGCGCCGATCTCGGTGAACGCCGCGTCCGCCTCCCGGACGGTCAGCGACGGCTCGGCGGCGGGCGGCGGAACCTCCCGCAGTGCGGCGTATCCCACGCCGATCTGGCGTTGCGGCAGCTCACCGGACAGGTAGGCGACGACCGCGGGCGCCTCGCCCGGATCGGCGCGGCGCAGGCACTCCGCGAGCGCGGCTACCTTGGCCTTCCGGCCCGAGGTGCCCGCCACCGCCCCCGACGTCCGCGCGATGTCAGCGATCAGCACCCCTCCAGTGTGACCCCGGGGTCTGACAATCAGCACCGTCAGGGGGCCTGGTCAGGGGCGGCGCGCCTGACTACGTTGACGGGAGGGCGGGGCCATGACGCGACGGGGGAGTGAGGAGCGGGACGTGGGGCTGCAGCGTCCGGTCGAACCGTTCCACCGGCCGTACGCCGGGCCGGAGCCGCCGTCTCCGGCGCGCCGGCCGAGGCGGCTGCTCGTGCTGCTGGTGGCGGCCGCCGCGTTCGCGGCGGCGGCGGTGGCGGTCTTCCTCGTGGCGCCCGGCAAGGAGCGGGGCGGCACCGATCGGGCCGCGGTGACGCCGCGGCGGCCCGCGCCGCAGACCTCCGCCGAGCGGATCGTCGAGGCGCTGCCGCCGCCGTGCGGGACGGTCTCCGCGGGCACCGTGGCGAAGGCCGTGCCGGAGGCGGCGAAGCGGCACAGCGCGAACTCGACGCTGACCACGTGCACGTACTCCTCGACCGGGTCGTCGTTCCGCTGGCTGCGGGTGGAGGCGCGGCTGTACGCGCGGGAGAACACCGCGACCCCGGTGCGGGACGCGGAGCGCTACTACGACGCGCGGTGGGCGCAGGCGCACGACGCCCCGCTCGTCCGGACCATCGCGCTGGAGCGGCAGAGCGGCGTCGGCGACGAGGCGTACCGCTGGTTCAAGGCCGACGAGGGGCAGCCGACCGTGGTCGGGGAGGTCACGGCGCGGATCCGCAACGCGGTCTTCACGGTCAGCTACAGCGAGCGGGCGCCGGACGCCGCCGAGCAGGACGAGCGGGAGCGGGAGATCCTCGCCACGGCGACCGCCGCCGCCCGCGAAGTCCTCGCCGCGCTTAATGATTTCTGACCTGATTCGGCCGACCGCGACCTATTTCTTGTCAACACCTTCTAAGGTGATTCGGTAAAGGGGAGGCGGTATGCCGATCATGCTCCCGCGCCAGGCACCCGGTCGGCATGCTGGAAACGCCTGGGAGGAGGAGGCGACGACGTGACCGTGTCATCGATTGGAGTGTCCTGGGTGAGATAACCCCAGGCAGGCGCAGTATTTCGCGACGGGCCGCGGAGTGGACCCCGCTCCGCGGCCCTTGCGCCTTCCGGAGTCCGGACCACGCCGCCGGGCGCATTCAAGAACTGATTTCTAAGAACTCGCTTCGATGTCGAGATAAATGGCCGGCGAGTAGAACCTGTTATTGCTCCAGTAGACCCGCGCGAAGCCACACGTCACGCGCCCGCCCGTCCAGGAAGCCGACCTCGTCGAAGAACGCGGTGCACTTCCGGAACGCCCACGCCATGGTCGCCCGCCGGTGCGGGCTGCGCGCCGCCACCCGGCGCGCGAGCTTCGGGTCGAGCCCCACCGCCGTGTAGCAGGACGGATGGATCACCTGCGCGCCCATCAGCCGGGTCGCCTGCGCCATGCCGTAGGCGGCCATCCGCCGCCGCACCGCCGGGATCACCGCGACCAGCCGCTTCAGCTCCTCGCGGGCGTACCTGATGTGCCGCGCCTCCTCGATCACGTGGATCCGGGTGATCTGCCGGATCAGCGGCTGGACGTCCTCGTCCGGGAACGTCAGCCGCTGGAACGCGTCGGTGAACTCCTCCACGACGAGGGTTCCGGCGAACATCGGCATCGGGTCGTACACGGTGCCGAACAGCTTCGCGAAGTGGAACTCCAGGGCCCGCGGCCGGTGCGTGCGCAGCCCGCACGTGCGCACCATCCGGCCGAACATCTTCGAGTGCCGGCACTCGTCCGCGATCTCCGTCAGCGCGTAGGCGACGTGGTCGCTGTCGTAGCGGTGCCGGTAGGCGTGCATGACCAGCGACTGCATCAGCAGCATCTCCGACCAGATGCCGAACGAGGCGATGCTGCACATCTCCCGCTTGGTCAGCTCCACCCGCTGCCGGTGCGTCAGCCCGTCCCACAGCGGCGTCTCGTAGATCGACACGAGCTGCGGAGGCATGTAGAAGACGTCCGGGTCCTGCGGGGCGTCCCAGTCGACGTCCGCGTCCGGGTCGAACGAGTGCCTGCGCGACGTCCGCAGCAGCCGCTCGGCGACCACCTCCCGGTGCGTCAGCTCCAGCGTGTGATCGCCGTCCTTGCATCTGATCCGCGCCGTCCACGTGCGGGGACGGCCGTCGCCGAGCAGCGCGTCGGGGGGCATCGCTCCGTCACCTCTCAGTACGGGGAGGGTCGGGGGCCGCGCCCTGGCGGGGCGTCAGCCCTGGGGGGCGGGGATTCTGGCCAGAAGGCGCAGGGAGGCGGGGGAGACGCGGGAGAGCACGTGCAGGAGGTGGCCCTCGAAGTTGACGGGGACCACGGGCCTGTTCTTGATGATGGCGTGGACGACCCGCTCGGCGACCTTCTCCGGCGGGTAGTTGCGCAGCCGGACGGCCTTCTGCCCGCGCTGCCTCAGCTTCTCGGGGGACCCGCTCTCCCCGTCGACGTAGGTTCCGTTCTTGACGATGTCGGTGCTGACGAAGCCTGGGCAGACGGCGGTGACGCCGATCCGGGAGCCGGCCAGCTCCGCGCGCAGGCACTCGCTGAGCATCAGCACGGCGGCCTTCGTCGTGCAGTAGGCGGGCATCGAGCGCCACGGCGCGAACGCGGCCGCGGACGCGATGTTGACGATGTGGCCGCCGAAGTTCGGCTTGTCGGGCTTGTTGGGCAGTGCGTTGACGCGGTCGCGCATCTGCCGCCCGAACAGCCGGGACCCGTGGATGACGCCCCACAGGTTGACGCCCATCACGCGGTCCCAGTCCTCCAGCCCGGTGTCGAGGAACGACCCGGCGACCGCGACGCCCGCGTTGTTGACGACGATGTCGGGGACGCGGTGCGTCTCCTTCACCTCGGCGGCGAACGCCTCCATCGCGGCGGCGTCCGCCACGTCCACCTCGTAGGCCGTGCCGCCCGTGCCGTTCGACTTCGCGCGGGCGATGGTCCGCTCGGCGGCGGGCAGGTCGATGTCCGCCGCGATGACGCTTGCTCCGCTCTCGGCCAGCGCGAGCGCGACGGCCCGGCCGATGCCGCTGCCGGCACCGGTGACGACGGCGAGCGCTCCATCGAAATGCGCGAGTGGCATGCGAACCTCCGAGGCTGTGCGGACCGGGTGGTCCCAAAGTTACTCAGGACGCCCCAGGATCGGCGACGGCGGCCTCGGCGACGACGGCGTCGACCTCGGCCTTGCGGGCGGCCTCCTCGGCGGCGAACCGCTCGGTGTCGAGCTTCTCGGCGATCTCCTCGTCCTGCTTCATGAGCGCGTCCAGGTCGGCCTTCGACATGTCGAGGACGCCCATGTCGTCGTAGGTCTGCTGAATGCGCTCGCTCCACAGCCCGATGTCCTTCACGCAGGGGACGATCCGGCTGAACAGCAGGCTCTGGAACATCCGCATGTAGGGGGAGTTCTCCACCATCTCGTCGACCTCCTTCGGATCGATGCCGAAGTTGGTCCAGATCTCCCGGCCGCGGATGCGGTCGCGCATCAGGTAGCAGCCCTCGATGACGAAGTCCTCCCGCTCGCGCAGCTCGGCCGGCGACAGCTGCTTGTAGTAGTCGCGCAGCGCCAGCCGCCCGAACGCGACGTGCCGGGCCTCGTCCTGCATCACGTAGGCGAGGATCTGCTTCGGCAGCGGCTTGGTCGTGATGTCGCGGATGACGCCGAACGCGGCGAGCGCGAGGCCCTCGATGAGCACCTGCATGCCGAGGTAGGGCATGTCCCAGCGGGAGTCGGTGAGGGTCTCGTTCAGCAGGTCCTGCAGCTTGGTGTTGATCGGGTAGATCATCCCGACCTTCTCGTGCAGGAACCGGGTGAACAGCTCGACGTGCCGCGCCTCGTCCATCGCCTGGGTGGCGGAGTAGAACTTGGAGTCCAGGTCGGGCACCGACTCCACGATCCGGGCGGCGGTGACCATCGCGCCCTGCTCGCCGTGCATGAACTGGGAGAACTGCCACGACGTGGAGTGCCGCCGCAGCTCGCCGCGCTCCTTCTCCGACAGCATGTCCCAGTACTTCGTCCCGTAGATGGCGAGGGACTGGTCGGGGACGCCGAGGATGTCGTGCGGGTCGACCTCCAGGTCCCAGTCGATGCGCTTGACCGAGTCCCACTGCTTGTCCTTGCCCTTCTGGTACAGGGCGAGGAGGCGGTCGCGGCCGTCGTCGTACTCCCAGGTGAACCTGGCGTCGCCGGCCATCGGCACGTTCCAGGTCTCGGCCGGGACGGGGTCGGTGTAGAGGTCGTGGGTCGACAAGGGCACTCCTCCCCGAAGCGCGGACGTACGGTGTACGTTTCACGTACAATGTACGTACCGTGTCATGGGACACTTACGATGTCAACGGCGGAGAGATGCCAACGGCGGAGAGAGGAGCGGCGGGTGACCTCCGACACCCCGCGCCCCGCGCTCACCCGGGACCGCATCGTCCAGGCGGCGGTCGCGCTGATCGAGCGGGAGGGCGCGGAGGCGCTGTCGATGCGCCGGGTCGCGGCCGAACTGGACGTCGCCGTCATGTCCCTCTACAACCACGTCCCGAACAAGACCGCGCTGCTGGAGGGCGTCGCGGAGCGGGTCGTCGAGGGCCTGGAGCTGGGGGACGACCCCGGCCGGTCCTGGCAGGAGGGCGCGCGCGCCCTCGTCCGCGCGTTCCGGAAGGTCGCGCACGACTACCCGCGCTGCATGACGATCGTCCTCACCCACAAGGTCGACACCGCGGCCGGGCTGCGGCCGATGGAGCGGGCGCTCGCGCTGGCCGACGCGGCGGGCTTCGACGCCGAGACCGCCGTGCGCACCATGCGGGCGCTGCTCGCCTACGCGATCGGCGCACAGGTGCGCGAGGTGGGGATGGAGAAGATGCTCGGGCACCTGGCCGAGACCGGCGCCGAGTCGTGGAACCGCCTCGACCCGGAGGAGTTCCCGCACGTCATCGCCTACGGCCCCCAGCTGGCCGCGCACGACCCGGAGAGCGACTTCGAGTTCGGCCTCGACCTGCTCATCGCGGCTCTGGAGGCGCTTCCCCGCCGGCCGGCGGGGAAGCCGGGGCCAGGTACGGGCTGAGGCCCTGCCGGCAGAAGTCGGTCATGTGGCGGGCCGCGTCCTCGGCCGACACGTCGGGGCGGCTCGTCAGCCACAGCGCCATCCGCTCGCTCGCCCCCATGATGATCTGCGTGTACGCCTCGATCACGTCGGCGGGCGCGGACGGCGCGAACGTCGCCAGCACCCCGGCGATCAGCGCGCTCTGCTGCCGCCTGGTCGCCTCCACGGCCTCGGCGGTCTCCGGGGACGCGGCCGTCGGCTCGCGCAGCAGCATCGCGAACGAGTCGCTGTGGGCGTCGATGAAGGAGAAGTAGGCGACCATGCCGCGCCACAGGACGTCCTCGGGGGTGGCGGCGCCCGCCATGGCCTTCTGCGTGACGTCGAGCAGCTCCGCCTTGGACCGGGTCACGCACGCCACGAGCAGCCCGTCCTTGGAGCCGAAGTACTCGTAGAGCATCGGCTTGGAGACCCCGCAGCGCTCGGCGATCTCGTCCATCGAGGTGGCCTGGTAGCCGCGCTCGCCGAACACCTCCTCCGCCACGTCCAGCATCTGCTGCTCGCGCGCGGCCCGGGACATCCGCCTGCGGCGGGCGGGAGGCTGCGGTGTGGCGGCATTCACAGGGGAACCTCTCTGTTGGACCTACCGTCAGTAACCTACTCCGGGTAACTTACCGGAAGTAGGTTACGTGGGAGGATGGGTTATGAGCGAGCGCGCCCCGGCGATCGTCATCATCGGCTCCGGCTTCGCCGGCCTCGGCATGGCGATCCGGCTCAAGCAGAACGGCTTCCACGACTTCGCCGTCCTGGAGAAGAGCGACGCGCTCGGCGGAACGTGGCACGACAACACCTACCCCGGCTGCGCCTGCGACGTCCCCTCGCACATGTACTCGTTCTCCTTCGAGCTGAATCCCGGCTGGACGCGGATGTTCGCGCCGCAGCCCGAGATCCGCTCCTACATGGAGCGCACCGCCGACAAGTACCGGGTGCGCGAGCACATCCGGTTCGGCGCGCGGGTCGACTCGATGGAGTACGACGACGACGCCCGGCGCTGGAACGTGACGCTCGCGGACGGGACGGTGCTCACCCCGAAGGCCGTCGTGTCCGGCATCGGCGCCCTGCACGTCCCGTCGTTCCCCGACCTGCCGGGCATGGAGCGGTTCCGGGGCACCGCGTTCCACTCCGCCGAGTGGGACCACTCCTGCGACCTCGCGGGCAAGCGCGTCGCCGTCATCGGGACCGGCGCGTCCGCGATCCAGTTCGTCCCGCAGGTCGCGAAGAAGGCCGCCGACCTCGTGGTCTTCCAGCGGACGGCGCCGTGGATCCAGCCGAAGCCGGACGTGGCGATCCCGGCCCCGGTGCGCAAGGTGTTCGAGAAGGTGCCCGGCACCGCCCGCGCCTTCCGCAACGGCATCTACTGGGCGCTGGAGGCGCGCGCCGTCGGCTTCACCATCGACCCGCGGCTGTCCGCCCCGCAGGAGAAGATCGCCCGCCGGCACATCGAGCGGCAGATCTCCGATCCGGAGCTGCGCGCCAAGGTGACGCCCGACTACACGATCGGCTGCAAGCGGATCCTGCTGTCCAACGACTACTATCCGGCGCTCACCCGCCCCAACGTGCACCTTGAGACCTCCGGCGTCGCCGAGGTCCGGGAGGGCTCGATCGTCACCGCGGACGGACGCGAATACGAGGTCGACTGCATCATCTACGGCACCGGCTTCAAGGTGACCGACGCCCTCACCGAGCTGCGGGTCACCGGCCGGAACGGCGTCAAGCTCCAGGAGATCTGGGCCGACGGCATCGAGGCGCACCGCGGCACCACGATCCCCGGCATGCCGAACTTCTTCATGCTGCTCGGCCCGAACACCGGCCTCGGCCACAACTCCGTCGTCTTCATGATCGAGGTGCAGATCCAGCACGTGCTGAGCTGCCTGCGCCTCCTGCAGGAGCGGGGCGGCGACGCGATCGAGCCGAAGCCGGAGGCCGCGCGCCGCTTCAACGACCGCATGCAGCGGCGGCTGCGCCGCGCCGTGTGGAACGAGGGCGGCTGCAGCAGCTGGTACCTGGACGACCAGGGCGTCAACCGCACCCTGTGGCCGGGGCACACCTTCGAGTTCTGGGCGACCTGCCGCAAGGCCGACCCGGACGAGTACCTCATCACCCGCTGAGCGTGTTACTCATGGGGGCATGCCGAAGCCGCTGATGCCGAGATGGGCTCCCCGCTTCAACAAGGCGGTCACCAACCGGATCCAGGGCGTCTACGCCCCCTACGTGCCGCCGCTCGCGGTGATCGTGCACCGGGGCCGCAGGTCGGGCCGCGAGTACCGGACGCCGGTGACGGCGTTCCGCAGCGGCCGGCGGCTCATCGTCGGGCTCCCGTACGGGCGGGACACCGACTGGGTGCGCAACCTGCTCGCCGAGGGGCGCGGCGGCGTGCAGCGGATGGGCCGCGTCCGGCGCATCGCGAACCCGCGGGTGCTGACCGCCGCCGAGGCGGGCGACCTGCCCCGGCCGGGCCGCTACGCCGCCCGCTGGATGGACGTCCTCGTCGCCGACATCGAGGACGCGGACTGACCGCTGCCTCCCGGCCCGCTGCTTCCTCCCGGCCCGCTACTTCTCGGGCGCGAACATGGGGCGGAAGCCCGCGACGAGCTGCCGGATGACCGGGCGCTGCTCGGCCGGGGTGCGGCCCCGCAGGTCGTGGATGGGGTCGAGGCCGTCGTAGTACGGCGCCAGCGCCAGGAACGGCAGCAGCGTCATCAGCCAGGTGGCGAGGACGTCGAGGTCGGCGTCCTCGCGGATGGCGCCCTCCGCCTTCCACAGCTCCAGCGTCGGGTGGATGACCTGCAGGTAGTGCTGGTTCGCGGTGTCGCGGACCACGGACCGGACGCTGTTGTCGAGCTCGAAGTTCGTCGCCGCGGTGACGCCGCGCTCCAGCGGGTGGTCGGCCATGTACTCGGTCCAGTCGCACAGGACGTCGAACAGCCACTCGTCGAAGGACTGGTCGAAATCCACCCGCTCGATGCGGCGCTCCATCTCCTCGCGGATGCGGCGGGACGTCTCGTCGCACACGAACGCGAAGAACTCCAGCTTGTCGCTGAAGTACTGGAACAGCGAGCCCTTGGCGATGCCGGCCTCGCGCGCGATGGTGTTCAGGCTGCCGGTCGAGTACCCGTGCTCCCCGAACTCGCGCATCGCCACCTCGAGCACCCGTTCGCGCTTGGCGACGTTGAGGCGGAACCAGGTCGACGTCGGCATGGACTCCTTCGACTTTCCGTCAGGAACCGGTAACCAGAAGGTCAGGATAACGGTCCGTGGCGTCCCGCGTGACGCGAACGTCACCCGTGCCGCTCAGCGGGCGAGGCGGATCAGGATCCGGCACACCTCGTCGATGATCTCCGCGGCCTCGTCCTCGCTCTCCGCCGTGGCGATCTCCCGCCCGGCCTCGCCGATGACCGTGGTGAGCACCAGGCTCAGCACCTGCTCGGCCCGCCCGGCCGGCTCGCCGGGCGCGGGGCCGCGCAGCAGCTTGGTGTTCTGCGCGATCCAGTGCTGGGCGCGGCTGCGCCGCATCAGCGACGAGCCGGACGGCCCCTCGCCGTCGAGGAACAGCCGGGCCGCCTCCCGGCGCTCCCAGCACACCCGCAGGTAGGCGCGGGCGCCGGCGGTGAACAGCGCTATCGGGTCGGACTCCCCCTCCTTGCGGGCGGCGGACACCGCCTGCGCGGCGCTCGCCTCCTGCTCGGCGGTCAGCTCCTCCCACAGCGCCACGTACAGCCCGGCCTTGCCGCCGTAGTGGTGGTAGAGGCTGCCGACGCTGATCCCGGACCGCTCGACGATCTCGGCGATGCCCGCGTCGGCGTAGCCGCGGTCGGCGAAGACCCGCTGCGCCGCGCTGAGCAGCGCCTGACGGGTGGCGTCGGCGCGGGCCCACTGCCGCCCTCCGCCCGCGTGCCCGTCGCCGTTCGCGGTCTCGTTCCCCTGGCGCGCCCTGCTCGTCCGCATCCCTCCATGGTGCCAGGTCGCGGACGCGCGGACGCGGAACCGGTGCCCGGCGGCGGATGCTCGGCACAGGCGGTCCGCTCAGTACCAGTGGTGCGCCTGCCAGAACGACCAGGCGCCGCACGGGTCCTTGTAGCGGGCCTTGATGTAGCCGAGGCCCCACGCGATCTGGGTGGGCGAGCTGGTGCGCCAGTCGGCCCCGGCGCTGACCATCTTCGACCCGGGGAGCGCCTGCGGGATGCCGTAGGCGCCGCTGGACGGGTTCTGGGCCCGCTCGTTCCAGCCGCTCTCGTGGTTCCACAGCGTCAGCAGGGACGGCCAGCAGCGGCCCCAGCCCTTGAGGGCGTTCATCTTCTTGCCGTACGCCTTGTTCTGCGCGGAGCTCGGGTTCGACTTGGCGAGGCGCTCGCGCTCCTTCTGGGCCTTGAGCTTCGCCCGCGCCGCCGCGTCCCGCTTGGCCTTCTCCTTGAGCCGCTTCAGCTCGGCCTGGTGCTCCTTGTAGGCGCGCTCCTTGGCGTGGGCGATCGCGTCGGCCGCGACCTTGTCCATGTCGGACGCCGACGTCAGCTTGGCGAGCATGTCGTTGGTCGACAGGCCGGCCGCGGCGGCCTGCGGCGGCTTGGTGTCGTCGCCGGTGAACCGGTCGAGGTCGACCAGCACCACGGCCGAGCCGAACACGGCGATCGCGGCGGCGGTGATCGTCACGTTGCTGGTGAGGACCCGGCGTACGCGGCGCTTCTTCTCCGGGGGGAGGGAGGGCGGCCCGTCGGACCGGTCGGGCCGGTCGAACCGGCCGGGCCCGTCGAACCGGTCGCGCCCGTCGAACCGGTCGCGGGGGCCGCCGCGGCGGGCCGCGCCGTACGCGTCGGGCGCCTCGCGCGGTGGGGGGACCCGTTCGGGACGGGCGCGCCGGCCGCCGCCGGCGGGACGTCTGCGCGTGCCGTGACTCTGTGGCATAGGAGAAGACTGCCTTATCGCCCGGGTGTCGTGGTGTCGGAGTGAAGGTACGCGGGCGGCATGGTACGCGGTTCACCCCCGTCCCGTCACCGGCGTCCCGTCACCGCCGCGCCCGGCCCCGCCCTCGCCGTTGCCGCGTTCCACGGGCTCGACGTCGCCGGCCGCGAGGCGCGCCGGCTGCAGCGCCTCGAACAGGTCCCGGTGCATGCCGCCGAACGCGGCGAAGGCGCTGCCGGGCGCCTCCAGGGCGAGGCCGACCGCGTTGACCCGGTCCCGCCCGGCGGGGGTGATCTCGACGAGCGTGGCGCGCCGGTCGCGCGGATGCCGGGCGCGGCCGACGAGCCCGGCGGCCTCCAGCTGGTCGACGGTCAGCTTCACCGTCGTCGGGTGCATCATCAGGAACCGGCCGAGCGTGCTCAGCCGCGCGCTGCCGTGCGAGGTGAGGGCGAGCGTGGTGAGCAGGAAGTACCCGGTCCGGGTGAGGCCGAGCCGCTGCACCTCGTCGTCGAGCGCCTTCTTCATCAGCTGGTTGAGCCGGCCGACCGAGCAGATCGCCATGAACGGCCACGGCTCGCCGTGCAGGCCCTGCTTCTCCCAGCGGTCGCGGACGCCCATGACCAGCGGGTCCGCGCCGCCGTCCACGTCGTCCGCCATCTTCCGCCCCGCCTCGATCCCCGCCTCGATCATCGTGCGCCGATCGTAGCTTCGGACAAATCCAGATGTAAGTACTCGCTTCTTAGACCTTCTTCCAATAGAGTGCCACAGATCACAGACGGTGCCCGAGTGCTTGCTTGGGCCCCCGGTGATCCCGGTCTCTGCCGAGACCACGGTGGCGCGCAACGAAGGCTCTGTACGTGGGCGCCGCCTGTGGGCCGGCGGAATCCGGAGTATCGGATGGGCGCCGACGTCCGAGAACGAAGGAGGCTGGTATGTACCTTCGCCCCGCCCCCACGGGGGAGGTCACCGGCTGATGGCCCTGAGCCTGACCAAGGCTCCCGATCTGGCACGCAGGCGCGTCGAGCGGGCGCTCGACGAGACCGGGCTGCTGTGCGTGACCCTCCTCGAAGGGCTGCGCCGCTCCTGGGACCTGCGCCAGTGGTGGGGCGAGTTCATCGAGCAGTGCTGGTTCCTGGCGCGCGTCACGAGCGTCCCGGTGATGCTCATCGCGGTGCCGCTCGGCGCGACCATCTCGCTGCAGGTGGGCGACATCGCACGGCAGCTCGGCGCGCAGTCGGGCACCGGGGCGCTGCTCACCGCCGCGATGATCCAGCAGGTGGCGCCGCTGGCCGCCGCGCTGCTGGTCTCCGGCGTGGGCGGGTCGGCCATCACCGCCGACATGGGCGCCCGCAACATCCGCGACGAACTCGCGGCCATGGAGGTCATGGGCATCAACCCGATCCACCGCCTGGTCACCCCCAGGCTGTGGGCGGCGAGCATGGTGTCCGGGCTGCTGTGCTCGGTGGTGATCCTGGCGGGCGTGCTCGGCGGTTACTACTTCAACGTCATCCAGCAGGGCGTCAGCCCGGGCGCGTTCTTCGACGGCTCGACGACCCTGCTGCAGTTCTCGGACCTGCTCATCACCCTGTTCAAGGCGTGGGTGTTCGGCTTCATCGCCGCCGCCGTCGCCTGCTACATGGGGATGAACTGCGACTACGGCCCCGTCGGCGTCGGCCGCGCGGTGAACAAGGCCGTCGTCGTCACCTCGATCGTGGTGTTCGCGACGAACTACATCCTCACCATGATCTACCAGGTCCTCTTCCCCCCGAGGTTCTGATGGTCGCCATTTCCCCCGTCCGCAAGCTGGGCCGCGCCGTCCGGGGCCGGACCGCGGGCCTCGCCGCGTCGGCCAACCTGCCGATCTTCCTCGGCCGGGTCCTCTACCACCTGCTGTTCGACATCATCCTGAAGCGCAAGTACGGCAAGACGCTCGCCAAGCAGGTCAGCGACATCACCGTCGGCGTGGGCGCGCTCGTCATCGGCGGCGGCATGATCTTCGTGATCGCGACGATGTCGCTCGCCACCGGCGCGATGGTCGGCCTGCAGGGCTACCCCGGGCTGGAGCGCATCGGCGCCGAGGCGTTCACCGGGCTGGTCGCGAGCTACTCCAACGTCCGCGAGGTCACCCCGATCATCGCCGGGGTGGCGCTGGTCGCGCAGGTCGGCACCGGGTTCACCGCGGAGATCGGCGCGATGCGGATCTCCGAGGAGATCGACGCGCTGGAGGTCATGGGCATCAACTCCCTGGCCTACCTGGTGTGCACCCGCGTCGCCGCCGGCGTCATCGCGCTCGTGCCGCTGTACCTGGTCTCACTGTTCATGGCGTTCTTCGCCACCAGGTTCATCACGATCCAGTACTTCGGGCTTTCGCCCGGTATCTACGACTACTACTTTCACCTCTACCTGCCGCCGATCGACGTGTTCTACAGCGTCATCAAGGTCGCCGTGTTCGCCTTCATCATCATGTTCATCCACTGCTACCGCGGCTACTACGCGGCGGGCGGCCCGGTGGGCGTGGGCGTCGCCGCCGGCCGCGCGATCCGGGAGTCGACCATCCTGATGATCCTCATGAACCTGGTCCTGTCCTACATCTTCTGGGGACACGGCAGCACAGTGAAGTTGACCGGATGAGCGAAGAGACTCTCTCCCAGCGCTCCCGGACGGCCTTCGGGCTGGTCGGCGCGGGCGTCATCGCGGCCGCGGCGGCGTTCGTCGCGATCGGCTCCACGCCCGGCCACTCGGGCTCCACGTACTACAACGCGACGTTCGGCCGGGCGGGGCAGGGCCTCGACGCGGGCAAGTCCGAGGTGAAGGTCCGCGGGATCTCCGTCGGCACCGTCGACCACCTGAAGCTGACCGGCAACGGCCGCGTCACCGTCCGGATCCGGGTCGACAAGGGCGTCAAGGTCGCCGACACGGCGGTCGCGACGGTCGAGCCGGTCTCGGTGTTCGGGCCGAAGGACATCAGCCTCGACCTCGGCGCGCACGAGCTGAGCGGCCCGTACCTGAAGGACGGCGGGACGATCACCAGGACGCACGACCCGGAGGAGCTGTCGGACACCGCGTGGCCCGCCTACAACCTGACCAAGGCGATCAACCCCGACGACGTGGCGGCCATCCTGCACACGTTCGGCTCCGGGCTGTCCGGGCAGGGGCAGGCGCTGCGCCGCACGATCGACAACGGCGCCATCGTCGTCGACGCGACGCACCGGGACCGCGCGGCGATCAACGCGCTGCTGAACGACATCAACGGGCTGTCGGGGACGTTCGCGTCCCGCGGCGACACGCTCGCCGCGTTCACCGGCGACTTCAACCGGCTCAACCAGGCGATCAACGAGCGTCCCGACAAGGTCTCGCAGCTGCTGGACAGGTCGAGCAGGCTCGGTGACACGCTCGGCCGGAACCTGCAGCAGCACGGCCGCAACCTCGGGAGCATCATCGACGGCGGCGGCGACGTCGTGTCGGTGTTCAACGGCCAGCGGCGCAACATCCCGGTGCTGCTGGACAGCCTGAACGGGTTCTTCAACCTGCTGGCGCAGATCATCCGCGTCCCCGGCCCGGAGGGCACCGTCATCGCCCAGGCGCGCAACGACCTCCCGCTGGACATCTGCCAGATCTTCGTGGACGCCTGTACGGCCAAGCCGCAGAAGACCGCCTTCGAGCTGCGGCTTCCGGCGCAGAACAAGACCGGGGGGCGCCCGTGAGCCCGCGGATGCGCCGCAAGGCGGCGCGCGGACCCGACTACGCCACGACCCTGAAGACGCTGGTCTTCGTGGCGCTGACCGGGCTGCTGACCTTCTACATCGGCCAGCAGATCCTCGGCACCAGCTTCCACGCCCGCTACAAGCTGACCGCGACGTTCGACGACGTCACCGGCCTGCTCGAAGGCGACGACGTGAAGGTCGCCGGGACGCCGGTCGGCCAGGTCGACAGCATCGAGGTGGTGCGCGGCAAGGCCGTCGTGAAGATGGCCGTCGACAAGGACGTGCGGCTGCCCTCCGACTCCACCGCCGCGATCCGCTGGCGCAACGTCATGGGGCAGCGGGTCGTCTACCTGGAGCCGGGGTCGAGCCAGAGCATGCTGGGCGACGGCGACCGCGTCCCGCACACCCGGTCCGCGGTGGACCTCGGCGACGTCGTGAACGCGCTCGGCCCGCTGACCCGCAACCTCGACCCGAACCAGCTCAACAAGATCCTTTTCGCCTTCTCCCAGGCGCTGGACGGCAACGAGCAGAACATCTCGGCGCTGACCGACAACCTGGACCTGCTGCTCCAGACGTTCGCGGCGCGCAAGAAGACGATCGAGGGGATGATCGACGACTACGAGACGGTGAGCGCCGCCGTCGCCACCCGCGACAAGCAGATCGCGGCGAGCATCGACAACCTGCAGTCGCTGACCAAGGTGTTCGCGAACAACCGCAGGCTGCTGGAGAACGCGATCGTCGAGATCGACGGCGTCACCACCAACCTCAACCAGGTCCTCGGCGGCAACGACGCGCAGCTCGCCCGCATCGTCGACAACCTCGGCAAGTTCGCCGAGACGTTCCGGCTCAACGTCGACCAGCTGGAGAAGATGGTGCAGCAGCTTCCGCTGACGCTGCGCCAGCTCTTCGCCTCCGCCAACGGCGGCCACTTCCTGCGCACGAACGCTCTCTGCCTGAACGTGATGCAGGGACCGTGTCCATTCCCGATGGAGCTGCCGAGAGCGCCCGGGACGGACGGGCCGTCCAAGGACGACCTCGCCAAGCTGAGGAAGATGCTCCAGGGGGGTGGCGGCTGATGGCGCTGAGGTCCCTGCGCGACGTCGACCACAAGCTCGTCGCGATCGTCACGCTCACCGCGCTCGGCGCGGCCTGCGTGTTCGCGTTCGCGGTCGGGCAGCTGCACCTGTTCGAGCGCGGCTACACGATGAGCGGCGAGTTCAGCGACGCCTCCGGGCTGAAGAAGGGCCAGGACGTGCGGGTGGCCGGCGTGAAGGCGGGCCGCGTCACGTCCGTGAAACCCGACTTCAAGCACGGCAAGGTCATCGTCACCTGGCACGTGAACGCCGGGATCGACCTCGGGCCGAAGACGCGGGCCGAGATCCAGACGACGACGCTGCTCGGCGGCCGCTACCTGCGGCTGTCCGGCCCGGTGTCCAAGCCCTACATGGCGGACGTCCCCGAGTCGAGGCGGCGCATCCCGCTGTCGCGCACCAGCGTCCCGTTCACCGTCCCGGACGCGCTGGAGGGCGCGCAGAACATCGTCGGCAGGCTCGACGAGAAGAGCATCGACAAGCTGCTCACCGAGGTCAACAAGATCAAGTCGCCGGGCGCGGAGAAGCTGAACCGGATCCTGGTCAACATCCAGGAGCTGTCCCGGATGCTCAACGACTCCTACCCGCAGATCCAGCAGCTGATCGAGAGCAGCAAGACGATCACCGGGACGCTGGCGAGCAAGGACCGGCAGCTCCGCGAGATCATCGACTCCAGCCGGGTGCTGCTGCAGACGCTGGTGAAACGGCGCGACGAGCTGGCCGCGACGATCGGGCAGGGCAGCCGCACCGTCCGGACGCTGTCCAACGTGATCGCCAAGAACCAGAAGCAGCTCGACACCCTGCTCAGCAACCTGCACCTGCTGACCACTCGGCTCGCGCCCAACATGGACGCGCTGAACACGAACTTCTCGCTGCTCGGGCCGACGTTCCAGCAGGTCGCCAACCTCAAGGGCAACGGCCCCTGGGTCGAGGGCGTGCTCACCGGGCTCGGCCCGCTGCAGCCGCCCGGCCCGATCTCCACCCGGCGCGGCCAGGGAGGCAACTGATGGGGCGCGTCACGGCGGGAGGACGACCCTCCGCCTCACCCGGGAAGGCGAGGGCGAAGGGGATCGCGATCGCCCTCGGCCTCACCCTGACGGCGTCGCTGGGCGGCTGCTCGCTCGCCCCGTCGCCGGACGACCGCACGATGGTCGTCTACGTGCCGAAGGCCCGCTCCTTCTACCCGCAGTCGAAGGTCAAGGTGATGGGCGCCGACGTCGGCCTCGTCGACAAGGTCGAGAACCAGGGCGACAAGGTCAAGGTGACGTTCCACCTGCGCGGCGACGTCCCGCTGCCGAAGGGCGTGCAGGCGTCGATCGTCCCGCTGAACCTGATCGGCGAGCGGAACCTCGTCCTGCATCCGGCGTGGAAGCCGGGAGAGCCGAAGGAGAGCTCGAACGTCATCCCGATGGAGCGCACGCACGTGCCGGTCGAGGTGGACGACGCGCTCAGCTCCTTCACCAACCTGGCGAACGCGCTCGACCCGACCAAGATGCAGTCCGCGCTCGGCACCGCGGCCGACACGGTGCGGGGCAACGGCAAGGAGTTCAACGCCACGCTCGAGCAGAGCGCCCGCCTCATCGAGAACGTCGCCGGGCAGGACCAGGAGCTCATCGAGGTCGCGCGGAACCTCGACCGGCTGGCCGGGGTGGTGCGCGGGCGCGAGCAGGTCCTCGGCACGATGATCCGGGACTTCGGCGAGGCGAGCCGGGTGCTCAGCTCCGAGCGGGGCGAGCTGCAGCAGCTGATCAGCGGCATCCTCGACCTCGCGAAGAACGGCGACAAGCTGCTCCAGAAGTACAAGGGCAACCTGCCCTACGACCTGGCCGTCCTCACCAGGGCGGCGCTGGTCCTCAAGGGCAACGCCAAGGAGATCGCGCAGCTGCTCCACGTGCTGCCCGGCATCGGCGACGCCCTGATCGGCGGCTACAACCCGAGGACCAAGTCGCTGCAGATCCGGTTCGCCACCGACGCGTTCCTGCGGACGTGGCTGAAGGGCCTGATGAACACCGACGACGTCGGCTGCCCGCTGCCCAAGCCGAACTCCAACTGCCCCTGGGACGGAGGCAACTGATGGGCGGGAAGATCCTCCTCCTCGTGGTCGCCGTGGCCCTCGCGGTCTCGGGCTGCTCGTACCAGACGGCCGGCGCGCCGAAGGGCGATCTGACGCTCACCGCCACGTTCGACGACGCGCAGGGCCTCGTCGCCGGGCACAGCGTGCAGATGTCCGACATCACGATCGGCACCGTCACGAAGGTCGAGCTGGTCGGCTACAAGGCGAGGGCGACGCTGTCCATCGAGGACGGCATCAAGATCCCCAAGGGCACCAGGGCCGAGATCAAGGTGACCTCGCTGCTCGGCGAGAACTACGTGGACCTGCAGCTGCCGCCCGGCGCGAGCATGGACCGCGGCCCGTTCCTCGCCTCCGGCTCCGCGATCACCGACACCAGCGTCCAGCCCGCGTTCGAGGAGGTCGTCGGGCAGGCCGGGCCGCTGATCCAGGCGCTCGCCGGCGACGACGTGGCGACGGTCGTCAATGCCGGGGCCACCGCGCTGGACGGCAACGGGCAGAAGCTCAACAAGACGATCGCCCAGGCGAGCGACCTGGTGAGGATGTTCGCCCGGCAGCGCATCGAACTCGGCGAGTCCATCGACCGGTTCGCGAAGCTCGGCCGGTCGCTCGCGAAGGGCGACGACGCCCTCAGCGAGGCGCCGGGCCAGCTCGAACGCACGACCCGGATGCTGAACGACGACAAAGAGAAGATCATCAAGGCCGTCGACCGGCTCACCGAGATGGCGCACGAGCTGAACGACAAGGTGCTGGTGGGGCGCATCGCCCGGTTCCGGCGGCTGCTGAACGACCTCGACCCCGTCCTGCAGCAGCTCGGCGGCAACCGCAAGCGGCTCACCGCCGTCGTGGACGGCATCGTGGCGTTCTCGTACAAGATCCCGCTGGCCAGCTACGACGGCCAGCTGCTGCTGTACCCGATCCTCCGCATCACCTGGCCGGACGGGCGGCCGATCTTCCCCGGCCTCAGCGAGAAGCCGGAGAAGACCGCCGCGACCAAGATCCCGAAGAAGCTCGACGAGGCGCTGCCCGACCTTGAGAAGATCCTGGGAGGGCGCTGATGACCAGGCGGCTGACGATCAACCTGGTGGCCTTCGGCGTCCTCGCCGTGGTCATGGTCGTGTGGGCGTTCAACAACGTCGTCCGGTTCGACTTCATCGACCGGCCGTACCACATCACCGCGGAGTTCGAGTCCTCGCCGGGCCTGCACCCGAACTTCGAGGTCGACTACCTCGGGCTGCGGATCGGCAAGATCGACTCGGTGAGGCTGGAGAAGGACAAGGTCGTCGTCCGGCTGGACATCGACCGCGGGGTGAAGATCCCGCAGGGCGTCACCGCCGCCGCGGCGCGCAAGTCCGCGGTCGGCGAGCCGGTCGTCGAGCTGACGCCGGGCGCCGGGAAGGCGGACGCGCCGCCGATGCGGCCCGGCTCGGTCATCCCGGTGTCGCAGACGTCCGTCCCGCCGAAGTACGGCGACCTGTTCGGCGCGGTCATCGACTCGCTGAAGGCGATCAACCCCGACGACGCCAAGGTGCTCACCCATGAGCTGGCCGAGGGCTGGTCGGGCCGCGCGGACTCGCTCCGGCAGATCATCAACGGCGGCGACGACCTCACCAAGACGTTCGCGGAGAACACCGAGCTGCTCGACGGGCTGACCAAGGACCTCGGCCGGATCACCGAGGTGCTGAACCGGAACCGCGGGTCGCTCGGCGCCGGCATCGACAATCTGGCCGCGCTGACCGCGGCGCTCAGCCAGGTCCGCGGGCAGATCGCCGAGCTGCGCGACCGGGGCCCCGACCTGCTCGACACCGTCAACGGGCTGCTCGGCCGCACCGAGGCCGACTTCGGCTGCGCCGTCGACATGCTCGGCAACTGGGGCATCAGCAGGTACAACCCCGGCTATCTGAAGGACCTGAACAAGACGCTGGGGCGGGCGCCGGAGCTGAAGACCGTCCTCGACAACGTGATCGGGATCGACCAGGGCAAGCCCGTCCTGAACGTCGTCTTCCAGGTCACGCTGAACACCCCGGCGACGCTGGAGTACAAGTACCCGCTGCCGCAGCCGGCGGTGAACAAGGTCCCGACCTGCCCGGGCGGGCGGATGCCGGCGGTGACCAAGCAGAAGCCGTACCGGGCCAAGAACCCGGGCGAGACGATCCCGACGCACGACCCGGCGCTGGACCGGCAGGACGTGCAGGCCAGGAAGGCCGCGAACAACAGCGACGACTCTTCCGGCGGGCCGCCGGTGTGGCTAGTGTACGTTCCCCCGGTCATCGCCCTGCTGGTGCTGATCAGGGTCATGATGGGCTCGGTGCCCGTGGTGTCCCGCCTGGGCCGGCTGCGCCGGCGCAAAGACTGAGTCGGCCGCGCCGGCGCAAGGACTGAGCCAACCCGAGGAGCTACCGAAGTGACAGCCAAGACCGGCAAGGACCAGGCCGACCGGGCCGAGGAGGTCGAGGCGGTCCCGGCCGAGGAGCGGGCGGAGACCCAGGCGGAGAACGGGAAGGCGGCGGCGCGGCCGGCGCGGCCCGCCGCCAGGCGCAAGCGCCGGGTGCGGGTCATCGAGGTCATCGACGACGAAGATCTGGACGAGGTGCTGGAGGCCCTCGACGCCGAGGACGCGGCGGACGAGGAGGCGGACGAGGCCGCGGAGGAGCCCCCGGCCCGCCCGGCCGGGCCCGCTGCGAAGCCGGTCGTGAAGCCGGTCGCGAAGCCGGTCGCGAAGGCGGCTCCGCAGGCGGCTCCGCAGGCCGCGAAGCCGCGTCCGGCCCGCCTCGACCCCCCGGAGACGGCCGCCGACGAGGAGGCGCCGGCGAAGGCTCCGGCCTGGGTTCCCGCCGCGGCGGAGGGGCGGGGCTTCGCGCTCCCCCTCGTGCCGACGGTGGTGCTGGCCGTCCTGGTCGTCGTGCTGGCGGGCCTCGCGACCTGGCAGGGGACGACCGCTCACTCCCTGTCGTCGAAGCAGGACGAGCGCGAGGCCATCAGCAAGGTCGTCACCGACTACGGCAACGTCGCCTACAACTACAACGCCACGAACTACCAGACGCAGACCGACAAGGCGCTGAAGCTGATGGCCGGCGACCTGGAGGAGGACTACAAGAAGAACACGGTCCCCACCCTCGCCAGCGCCTTCCAGGCCGATTCCCAGGTGGCGCTGACCTCCAAGACCAACCAGGTGTTCGTCGGCAGCGTCAACGGCAGGTTCGCCACGGCCGTGCTCATGATGGACATGGCGCTGAAGACCAAGGACGGCGCCATCAACCAGCCGGCGACGCTGGTACGGCTGTCCCTGAGCAAGGTGGACGGCGAGTGGAAGATCACCCAGCAGTACCCGTCCGGCGTCAACGACCAGAACAAGAACCAGCGGCAGGGGCAGCTGCCGAGCGTCCCGAGCGGCGGCGCGTCGGAGACGCCGAAGCCGGGCAAGAGCGAGAAGCCGAAGAACTGACGTCCCGCGAGCGGCCCGCACGGAGGCGTGCGGGCCGACTCGGCGTCCTGCGCTAACGCGAGTAGTGCTCGACGACGAGCTGCTCGTCGCAGCGGACGGGGATCTCCCCGCGCTCGGGGATCCGGACGAGCCGCGCGGCGAGGGCGTCGTGCCGGACGTCCAGATAGGGCGGGACGGTCTCCGCGTGCCCGCCGGCCGCGGCGATCTGGAACGCGTCCATGCCGCGGCTGCGCTCGGCGATCGTGATGACGTCGCCGGGGCGGAGCCGGTAGGACGGGCGGTCGACGCGGCGGCCGTTCACCAGGACGTGCCGGTGCACGACGAACTGCCGCGCCTGGTAGACGGTGCGGGCGAACCCGGCGCGCAGGACGAGTGCGTCCAGCCGGCGCTCCAGGTCGGCGAGGAGCTCCTCGCCGGTCTTGCCGCCGGCCTTGGCGGCCCTGGCGAAGGCGTTGCGGAGCTGCGCCTCGCGGATGTTGTACTGCGCGCGGAGCCGCTGCTTCTCGCGGAGCCGCACCTTGTAGTCGCTCTCCTGCTTGCGGGCGCGGCCGTGCACGCCGGGCGGGTAGGGGCGGGCCTCGAAGTACTTGACGCTCTTCGGCGTCAGCGGGATGCCGAGGGCCCGCGACAACCGCACTTTGGGCCGGGGGTTGTTCATCACTCTCCTCAGTGGTTAGGTAAGGCTAAGTTAGGTAAGCCTAACCTTCAACGTCAAGGAGGCAGGGGTGCGGCGAGCGGAGACCACCGTGCGGGGACCGGGGGCGGCGGAACGGGCCAGGACCCTCGCGTACGGCATCGCGGACGGCGCGCTCGCCGTGCCGGGCGTCCCGGACACCCCCGTACCGGCGCACACCACCGGCCGCGGCGGCAGGCCGCTGCTGCTCGTCCCCTCGTCCGCGCCGGCCGCCGCGGCGGACGACGTCCCCGCCACCCTGCGGATCTCCGACGTCGCGCCCGTCCCGTTCGCCGACCGGCTGCGCGGCCGGGCCTGGCTGCACGGCTGGCTCTCCCGGGTGCCGGAGGCCGGGCTGCGCGCCGCCGCGCTGCGGCTCTCGCACGTCCACCCGCGTCCCGAACTGCTCGGCGTGGGGGACGGCGAGTGGACGATCCTCGCCCTGGAGGTCGCCCAGGTCGAGATCGACGACGCGTGGGGGAGCGCCACCCTCGAACCGGAGGAGTACGCCGCCGCCGCGCCGGACCCGTTCGTCGCGATCGAGGCCGGCGTCCTCACCCACCTGGACTCGGCCCACCGCGACGAGCTGACCGCGCTGCTGCCGGACTCGGTCCCCGCCGGTCCCGTCCGGCCGCTGGCGCTCGACCGGTACGGGATGTGGGTACGCTGCACTCCGCCGGCCCCGGAACCGCCGTCCTCGTTCGACGTGCGCGTCGCGTTCGCCGAGCCGGTAAGTGATCTCCACGGTCTCCGCCGCGTCTGCCGGCGGCTGTTCGCCGACGCGGCCCGGGGCTGACCCGTACGTACGTAGGCCCCCGCACCCCGGCGCGGACCCGCAATTGGCGGTGATCTCCCGGATGGTGCGGAGGGGGTCCGCCGGGTGATGCTCGGGTCTCCGGCCGAGGGACGCCGAAACGGCCCCTTTGTCGGGACGATCCCGATCGCCGGCCGGCCCTCGCGGGGTGGGCGGGCCGGTGGCGGGAACCGTACCGGCAGGGGGCCGGCGCCCCCCGGCCGGGCCGGTGGTCCGGCGCCGCGTAGCACCAGACGGGGGGCGTGGTCCGGGCCACTGGTCGCAATTGGCCGTTCCGGGTCCCCGAATCCCGCCGCAGGCTGGAGACATGACCGGACACCATCCGCAGACCCGGGCCGTCCATCCGCCGGTGATCGCTCCCGAGGGGAGCCGGCCGATGGCGGTCCCCATCTACCAGGGCCACCTGTTCGCCTTCGACGCCGCCGCCGACCTGGCCGCCGCCTTCTCCGGCCCGGACGAGGCGTTCTTCTACGCGCGCATGGGCAACCCGACCGTCCGCTCCCTGGAGCGGGCCGTCGCCGAACTCGAAGGCGGGGC
The DNA here is from genome assembly GCF_044508335.1 of Actinomadura sp. Taxonomy (NCBI): domain Bacteria; kingdom Bacillati; phylum Actinomycetota; class Actinomycetes; order Streptosporangiales; family Thermomonosporaceae; genus Actinomadura; species Actinomadura sp. The sequence goes on along the minus strand of NZ_JBIQHY010000094.1, from coordinate 4,254 downwards.
CGGGGCGTTCGCCACCTCCTCCGGCATGGGCGCGATCAACGCGGTGCTGATGGCGATGCTCCGCGCCGGCGACCACGTCATCGCGCAGACCGCCCTCTACGGCGGCACCTACGCGCTGCTCAACGACCTCGCCGACCGCTGGGGCGTCGACGTCACGTTCGTCACGGGCGACGACCCCGCCGAGGTGCGGGACGCCCTGCGCCCCGACACCCGCATCCTCTACCTGGAGACGGTCGCCAACCCCACCACGCACGTGACGGATCTGCCCGCCTTCACCGAGGCCGTCCGCGGCGCGGGCGTGCTGACCGTGGTCGACAACACCTTCGCGCCGCTGCTCTGCAAGCCGATCGAGCACGGCGCCGACGTCGTCGTCCACTCCACGACCAAGTACCTCAGCGGGCACGGCGACGTCATCGGGGGCATCGCCGTCTTCGCCGACCCCGACGTCCACCACCGGGTCTGGCACCACGCCCTCGACCTGGGCTGCACCGCCGACGCGTTCGCGGCGTGGCTGACCGTCCGCGGCATGGCGACGATGCCCATGCGCGTCGCCCGGCAGAGCGCCACGGCCCTCGACCTGGCGCGGCGCCTGGCCGGGCACCCGTCCGTCACCCGCGTCCACTACCCGGGCCTGCCCGGCCACCCGCAGCACGAGGTCGCCCGCCGGCTCCTCCCGGACGGCGCCGGCGGCGTCCTCGCCTTCGAGCTGGCCGGCGGGCGGGACGCGGGCCGGGTCTTCTCCGAGGCGGTCGAGCTGATCTCCCTGGGGCCGTCCCTGGGCAACATCGCCACCCTGGTCATGCACCCGGCGAGCACGTCCCACCGCCAGATGGACGCGGCCACCCTGGCCGCCGCCGGCATAGCCGAGGGCCTGGTCCGCCTCTCCGTCGGCCTGGAGGACCCGGACGACCTCTGGGCCGACATGACCCAGGCCCTGGACAAGGCGGCCTAGAGGTAGAAGCCCGTCGCCGCGGTCTCGGCGTTCTCGCTCCGCGGACGCTGCTCGCCCTTGCGCAGCGCGACCAGTTCGGCGAGGGTGGCGCCGTCGGACGCGACGTCCGCCGGCGGGACTCCGGAGCCGTCCAGCCAGGTGAGGGCCTCGTCGCGGGTGAGGCGGCCGACCTCGATCTGCGCCAGGCAGCGCCCGGGGCGGACGACGGCCGGGTGCAGCCTGGCGAGGTCCTCGTTGGTGGTGATCGCCACGAGGACGTCGCGGCCCTGGCCGAGCATTCCGTCGGTGAGGTTGAGCAGGCGGGACAGGCCCTGGCCGGTCGACTGCTTGGCCTCGCCGCGGATCAGCTCGTCGCAGTCCTCCAGGATGAGGAGCCGCCACCGGCGGTTCTCGTCCTCGTCGTCGCCGACCGCGACCTCCATGAGGTAGCTGGGGGTGCCGAAGAGGGCCTCCGGGTCGAGGACGCAGTCGGCCTGGCACCAGTCGCCCCACGCGCGGGCGAGGGCCCGCAGCGCGGTGGTCTTGCCGGTGCCGGGCGGGCCGTGCAGGAGCAGCAGCCGGCCCGCGACCTCGTCGCGGGTGAGGTTCATCACCGCGTCGAGCGCCTCGGCGACGGGCGCGGTGTAGTTGCGCCGGATGTCGTCCCACGAGTCGGCGGTGATCGCGCGCTCGCTGCGGACGGGGCCGTGCGAGCCCATGTGCCAGAAGCCCATCTCGACGCTGGTCTCGTCGGTCTTCGGCGGCTCGGTCGCGTCCTTGACGCACGCCTCCAGGACCGACTCGGCCAGCTCGTCGGTGACGGCGGACACCGCGACGTAGGCGATGCCGCTCTTCCAGCGGTTCGTCAGCAGCGTCCAGCCGTCGCCCTCGGCGAGCACCGATTCCTTGCCCTTCTCGCGCGCGACCCGCACGAGGCGGGCGCCGTCCGGGCGCAGCGGCGCGTCGGCCTTGACGTGCTCCAGCCGCGTCGACCGCGACCAGGGCTGCTCGCCGGACGCGAACGGGCGCAGCGACAGCACGTCCATCACGTCGGCGGGCGAGTTGTCGTCGGACAGGTTGAAGACCACGGGCAGCGCGGCGTCGGCCCCCGGCGCCTCCGGGGGTTCGATCAGATGCAGGACCTCGTGCGTCCTCTCCTGCGGCATGGTCATGCCTAGCATGATCACGCGCGGTGACGGACGCCGTCCAACGAATTACGCGCCGGACTCGCGGGCCGCCCTGCGCGCCTCGGCCTCTTCGAGGTCGAGCTTCTCGGCCTCCTCGGGGGTCGGCGCGGTGCCGCCGAGGTAGGCGGGCTGCCACCAGGTCTCGTCCGAGCGCGGCACCTCGGGGTACTCGCGCTGCGCCTTCTCCAGCAGCTCGGACATGCGCGCGCGCAGCTCCCGGGTGACCGCGTCGTAGTCGTCGCCGCGCTTGGGGTACATGGGCTCGCCGACGAGGATCGTGACCGGGACGTTCCGCTGCCACAGCCGGCGCTTGCGCCCCTTGGTCCACATGCGCTGCGGGCCCCAGATCGCGACCGGGATGAGCGGCACCTTGGCCGCGACCGCCATCCGCACCGCACCGCTCTTGATCTCCTTGACGGTGAACGACCGGCTGATCGTCGCCTCCGCGAACACCCCGACGATCTCGCCGCTCTTGAGCGCCTTCAGCGCGGCGGCGTAGGACGAGGCGCCCGCGTTCCGGTCGACCGGGATGTGGCGCATCCCACGCATCAGCGGCCCCGCGACCCGGTTGTCGAAGATCTCCTTCTTCGCCATGAACCGCACCAGACGCTTGGCGGGGTGGGCGGCGAGGCCGGCGAAGATGAAGTCGAGGTAGCTCACGTGGTTGCTGACGAGCACCGCGCCACCGGTGCTGGGGATCTGGTCGGTCCCCTCCAGACGGAACTTGATGTTCAGGACCTTGAACACACCGACAGCCGTCTTGATCACCGGTGGGTACACGAGTTCGCGCATGTAGGCACCGTACTTGAGGCGCTCATGATCAGCGAGTGTGCGGCGGGGATCGCGATGGATCACACAACGGGCCCGAACTCTGAGAAGGTTGGGGGTGACGTGATCCGCCGACGGCTGAGGGAGGATGAGCTTTCATGGAACCGTTGGACGCGGCGGCGGACGTGCACGCGCTCATCCGCGACGTGCTGCCCGCCTTGGCGCCCAGCGCCTGGTTCGACCCAGGCACGTCGGAGGTGGTGCTGCCCGTCGGCCGGTCCGAGGCGCGGGCCTCCAGCTGGACGGTCCTGGAGCGGTGCGCCCGCGAGCCGCGCTCGGCATGGCCCCGCGTGGTGGACGAGTGGGTCCGCGAGGTCGGCGACCGCGCGTTCCTCGCGATCGGCGAGATGGAGCTGTTCGGCGACGTCAGGGAACTCTTGCGGCTGCGCATAGTGCCGAAGCTCGCGCCCCGCGACCGGGAGGGCCTCGTCGTCGTCCCCGCCGGCGACCACTTCGACGCGATGGTGATGATCGAGCACCCGCGGTACGGCGGCCCGCTCACCAAGGCCCGCGCCGGCCTGCTCGGCCTGCACAAGCTCGGCTACGTGATGACGAACACCCACGACCGGGAGCTGGCGGACGTCTCGGTCCACGACCAGCCGCTCCTGCCGGGCCGCAACGTCCGGGTCGTCGGCAAGCCCGGCAGCCGGTACGTGTCGGCGCTGCTCAGCGAGGTCGACCAGTTCCTCCCGTGGCCGAACGAGCACGGCGCCCTGGTCGGCGTCCCGTGCCACAGCACGCTGCTGCTGTACCCGATCACGTCCACGGCCGTCCGCGAGGTGCTCCCCGTGTTCGCGGACGTGGTGCGTGAGATGCACGACGCCGCCGACGACCCGTGCGCGCCGGGCGTCTACTGGAGCCACGGCGAGCGCCGCCTGACCCCGCTCCCCGCCGACGCCCCGACGGAGGGCACCGGCGAGTTCGCCACCCTCCTCCGCCACCTCCCCGAAGAGTAGAGCCCCACCACACCCCCCCGGACGAGCACGGTTCACCCCCTCTTGGACTGGGGTCGGAAGCCGGGCGCGGACCACGGGCATGCGCCAAGGGGGTTCCAGGAGGTCGCTCCATGAAACAAATGCCGACGCCTCTTGGACGAGAACAATTCACACGCTCTTGGACCAGACCCGAGCCGCAGCACCAACCGAAGCGACAGGCACGGGCAGGCACGCGGAGGGCGCTCTAGCGCCCGGAGCGGGCATGCCCGGCGACGCAGGCGACCGCAGCGACCCCGCACAAACCGCAACAGGCACAGCGACCGCAACAAAGGAGCGAGGATCGCCTGCGTCGCTAACGGGGGTTCCAGGGGGT